>JBCDEN010000280.1:0-5919 GCA_039179715.1 Pseudomonadota bacterium | reverse complement strand
GCGGCATCGAGGGGAGCCGTGTCGGCATAGGCACCCTCAAGCACGAGCACGCCCGAGCGATGCATCAGGACATGCGCCCATTCCGCCATCAGCCGGCGCTTGCCCTCTTCACCGGAAATGAGGCGGCCGAGTTCGCCGACCCTGTAAACGGGAATGTTCGAAACGATGCGCTCGGCGAGCGGCACCTCGCTTTGTTCGAGCTTCTGATCAACAAGAGCCTTGAAATCGTCGATGCTGCAGCTTGCGGCATCGAAGTAACCATTGGAGACGACCTGGCGATCCATCTTTTCCTCCCAATTGTCCGTTGCCTCGAGATTACGCAAAAACCGGGTTGCCGGGATAGAAAAAATCCATCAAGAATCCATCAATGACCCATCGCTTTCCCATCAAGGAAATCGCGGTCCAATCCGGACTGAGCACGGCGACCGTCGACCGCGTTCTGAACGTGCGCGCCCATGTCAGCCCGCAGACGCGCCGCCGCGTTCAGGATGCGATAGCGGAACTGACACGGCAGGAAAGCCAGCTCGCGGCCAGGGGCCGGCGTTTTTTCATCGACATTGTCGCGGAAGCACCAACGAGGTTTACCCGGCAGATCCAGCAGGCGACGGAAGCGGTTCTGCCGGATTTCAGGCCTGCGGCGCTTCGGCCCCGCTTCTCATTCGCAGAAACGATGAGTGCCGGGGAAACCGCTGCGATTGTTGATAGGATCCATCGCCGGGGCAGTCAGGGGATCTGTCTCAAGGCGCGCAACAACGCGGAAACAAGGCACGCGGTAGAAAGGCTCAAAAGCAAGGATATCCCGGTCGTTACAGTCTTTACCGACATTCCCGATATCGAACGGCTTGCCTATGTGGGGCTGAACAACGAAAGAGCCGGGCAAACGGCAGCCTATCTGATGCTCAAACTGCTCAAGGATGACGACCGGACGATCCTGACGACGCTCAGCCGGCACAGTTTCCGGGGCGAGGAGGAGCGCTTCAGGGCGTTTCGATCCGAGCTTTTGCGGGTGCGGCCGGACCTCGAACTGATCGACGCCAGCGGCGGCGGCGGGCTCAGCCCCGCGACCGCGCTCGAAGTGCGCGACAAGCTTCATGGCACCGGGGCCGTCGCCGGGATCTATTCGATGGGGGGCGGCAACATGGCGATCCTCAGGGTACTGGAGGCCGCCGGGATCGAACCGGGTGTCTTCATCGCCCACGATCTGGATGAAGACAATCTCGACCTGTTGCGTGGCGAAAAGCTCTCTTTGGTGCTCTATCACGACCTGCGGGCCGATATGCGCCTGGCCCTCAGGCATCTTCTTGCCTTCCACGGTGTCGGCGAACCGCCGCGATCGTCGGAAAGCGACATTCAGGTGGTCACACCCCTGAACATTCCCGGCGACCCCTGAGCTTTGAAACGTTCACGCATCGGGCCGCCCGTGTCCCTGCGCTTCCATGGAGCGGTAGAAGTCCTTGAGCGTCTTGCCAGGCTCCGGCCGGAAGACGTCCCCGGTGTCCTTCACATCGGACATGCGGTCCAGTCGGAACATGCGAAAGTCCTGGCGCAGCTCGCACCACGCCACCAGTGTCCAGACCTTGCCCCAGAACCAGAGGCCGAGCGGCCGGATCACCCGCGCCGACGCGTCACCCTTGCCATCCATGTAGGAGATCGACAGGCTCTTGCGCGCATCCGCCGACATTTCCAGAAAATCGATCAGCCCGCGCACCTCGGGCGTCATTTCCGGCGCGAAGGCGTGAATTTCGATCTCGTTCTGGCGTACGCGCATCTTGTCAGGCATGACGGCGTCGATCTTGATCATCGCCTCTTCGGCGGCACGCGCCATTGCGGCGCCACCCCAGGCGCGGATCAGCCGGGCACCGGCCAGAAGGGCAACTATTTCGTCGCGGGTAAACATGAGCGGCGGAAGATCGTAGCCATCGCGCATGATATAGCCGACACCGGCCGCCCCCTCGATGGGGACCCCGGACGCCTGAAGATCGGCAACGTCGCGATAGATTGTGCGTTCCGATACTTCCAGCCATTCGGACAACTGCCGTGCCCGGACAAGCCGTCCGCCGCGCAGATACTGCACGATCTGGAACAGGCGGTCGGCGCGTCTCATGCGCGGGGGCCCTTTTGAAGATCGGGTTTCAAAACGTCACTCCACATTCTCCAAAAGGGCTCCTTCGCAGACCTAGCTTGCGTTGAACGCGAACATTCCGATCGAATTGCCGTCCGGGTCAATGCCATAGGCGAATCGACCCGCCGGAATCGGGATCGGGTCGGATACTACCTCGCCGCCGGCTTTCGCGAAGCGTTCCATGGTCGCTTCAAGTGCATCGGGACACAGAATGTGGATCGTGGGGCCGGTTCCCTCGGCGGCGGGCTGGCCGGGGTAGAGGTGCCCCGCAACGCCGTTGTCCGTCTTTGTCGGGAACATGGCGATGTGGTTCGGCCCCATATCGGTGATCAGGTTCAATTCGGTCTGAAACACCTCGTTGTAAAACCTGATCGCCTTGTCGAGGTCCGATACCGGAATTTCCATCCAGACATTGAAATTGTCAGGAACGAAGGTCATGAAAAGTCTCCTGTTGTGCTGAGATGGGAGGACCTTACCAACCCCCTCCTGACAGCCTTCTGTCAGGAGAATGTCCGTTTTTTCGTTGGGGGCACCGGTCGTGACCGCCGCCATGTGACAGTTTTCAGACCATGTGACAGCACGTGCGGCCGCTTTGATGTAAAACTTTTACGTAACAGACAATCTATCGTCACCACAGCCGTTGACAGTTGGTCCCGGCTGACACAGCAGCCGTACACTTCGGAGGCTCTCATGAAAAAACTGACCCTGGCTCTGCTCCTGGCAGGCACAAGCACATTCGCGCCCGGCGCGAATGCCAAAGACGCAAGTTACGTCGGCGGTGTGGACGTGGTCCGCGGCGACCAGGCAGCGGAAAAGGCGACGGGCAAAGTGTTCATCGACCTCAACCGAAACTCCAGGCTCGACGATGGTGAAACCGGTCTCGCCGGAGTTCACGTTTCGAACGGCAAGGAAGTCGTGGTGACCGGGGCCGACGGCTCCTATGAGTTGCCCTCTTACGCCGACATGAACCTTTTCATCAGCAAGCCGGCCGGTTACGCGACACCGGTTAGCGAGGACATGGTTCCCCAGTTCAACTATGTGCACAAGGCCGCCGGTTCGCCGGACCTGCGCTTCGGCGGTATTGATCCGACGGGACCTCTGCCGCAGGCCGTGAACTTTCCGCTGATCGAGGACACGATCGGTGATGACTTCCAGTGCCTGGTGTTTGGCGACACCCAGCCCTACAGCAACGCCGAGATCTCCTATGTTCGCAAGACCGTCGGCAACATGCTGAGCAACCGCGACAACTCAAAGACGGAGTGTCTTCTGTTCGAAGGCGATGTCATGGGGGACGACCTGTCGCTATATCCCCGCTTCAAGAAAATCGTCGCGACGGGCGGCGTGCCGCAATACTACGTTGCCGGCAACCACGACCTCGATTTTGACGCAAAAAGCGATGCTGACAGTTTCGATACCTTTCGCCGTGAATTCGGCCCGGAATACTATTCCTTCGACATCGGTCAGGTGCATTTCGTCGTTCTCGATGACGTGCGCTATCCGTGCAACGGTATCGATGCCCACGCGTTCTGCGATCTTTCAGCCAAGCCGTCCTATAACGGCGTCATATCCGAGCGCCAGCTGGAATGGCTGAAAAACGATCTGGCCTTTGTGCCGGAAGACAAGCTGATCGTCGTCAACGCGCATATTCCATTCGTGACCTACACGGACGCAAACGCTCAGAAGCACCAGGTCGACAACCTGGACAAGCTTTACGACCTCATCGGCGACCGCCCGGCGCTCGGTCTTTCCGGCCATACGCACACGACCGAACAGATCCTGCCGGGTGAGTATTTTGCTGGCTGGGAGGAGGCAACGAAGACCGGTCCGGCGAAATTCCACCAGATCGTGACTGGAGCGGTATCCGGTAGCTGGTGGGCCGGCGATCTGAACAACTCCGGTGTGCCCCATGGCACGCAGCGCCTCGGCTCGCCGCGAGGTTATTACGTTCTGGACTTTTCCGGCCCGGATTATGTCGACACCTACATGACATTCGAGGGGACAAAAGATGACCAGATGCACGTCTCCTTCAACACGCCGCGATTCCGCAACTGGGCGGAAAAGCTGGTCGCCTACACCGAGCTTTACGACGTGCCGAGCGACATAACGCCGCCTGTCACGGTCAACGATCTCGGCGACATGGACATGCTGACGAAAGACGATCTTGCCGACACGACTTATGTCGCCATCAACGTCTGGAACGGTTCCAAGGACTCCAACGTGTCGTTCATGATCAACGGCGGCACGGCGATTGAGGTCGGGCGTACGCAAAAAGGCGACGGCGAGGAGGCGCTGAGCGGTCCGACCTTTGCCGACCCGCTTGCGCTCGCAAAACAGTCGACAAACGGCCGGATTGCGGTGAAAAGCACCGGCGGTGGCGACGCGACGGCCGGGTTCTACACCTGGCAAGGCACACACTGGACGGGTGTTGCAGGTCCTTTCCAGAGCTGGATGCTTTCCACAAAGTCCAGCCATCTCTGGCGCGCGGAGCTGCCAAAGGATCTGCCTGTCGGTGTTCACACGCTCGAGGTGACGACGACAGACCGCTACGGCCGAACCTTCACCCGTTCGAAGACCTTCGAGGTTGTTGAGGAACTGCCGCAGATGACCTGGCAGGAAAAGTTCTGGCAATAGTCCTGCTTTGCCGGACAATGGAAGACAGCGCTATCCTGGGCACCTTATGTGCCCGGGACCACTTGGAAGAAAAGCATGTCATCGACTTGGGTGCGCGTTCATCGCGCCTTTGAAATCGTTCTGTTCTGCGCGGTCGCGATCCTTCTGGCGTGCGCCCCGTCGTCCGCCCATTTCGCTCAGGGCACAAAGGTACGTACGATCCTTGTTTCGGAAGACAATGGCGGCCTCGTTGCCTATGTGCGCGTTCCCGCCCCGCTGGTCTTTTCCGATCTCGTCGGCAGGGCGCAGGTCGATCAGGTTCCGCTCACCTCGCCCTTCCTGCGCGTGGAAACCACCGGCAACGGGGTGCGCTACAGGCTCGACATGGAAGCTGTCAGCCGGGACCGCTTCCGCTTTGAAAACAGACTTAAAGCTGCGCTCCTTTTTTCCCAGGCCGGTCTGGATTTGAAAACGGTTCTCACCGGTTTCACGATACATGCGCGCCGTCCACAGCAAATTCTGGACAGCGTCGAAACCGCACGGGCGGCCCTTGCAGAAGACAGCACGTCTCTCGACCCGGTGTTCGGCGCAGCGGTCATTGACTATGCCGTCCGCATCGACAGCCCGGATCCGGCGAGCGATCTCGAGATCATGTCCGGATACGCCCCGCTCCTGCCGGGACCGGGGGTCGAGATCGAAAATCACCTCGTGGATGCCCGTATTGAGCCGCCGCTGTCATTGACCGCGCCCGGGCAACTGGAGACGCCCGCGGTTCTTGACGGCTCGCGCCTGTCCACATTCCAGCATTTTGTCTACCAGGGGATGCTGCACATTCTCGAGGGGCTGGATCACGTTCTGCTGGTCATCGCCCTTGCGCTTGGCGTCGGTGCGACACGCAGGCTCATCTATCTTGTAACCGCCTTCACGCTCGGTCATTCCGTCACGCTGATCGCGACTTTCCTCGGTGCGACGCCCGCCTGGCCCTGGTTCATTCCGGCGGTGGAGGCGGCGATTGCCGCGTCCGTTCTGTATGCTGCCGTCGCCGCGATGGTCAGGAAGTCCGGGTCCGTGCTGGTATTTACCGGGATCGGGCTCTTGCATGGCCTCGGGTTTTCGTTCGTTCTCGGCGAAATCCTGGGGCGGGATGCGCCGGATCTGGTTCCGGCGCTGCTCGCGTTCAATATCGG
>JBCDEN010000802.1:0-1971 GCA_039179715.1 Pseudomonadota bacterium | reverse complement strand
CGGCGCTCGTCATCACCAAAATCCTCACCCCCGTCATGCTGGGACATTGGCGCGGGAGCAGCAGCAGCCGGTTCCGCCTGTTTGGCAGCAGGTTCGGATTGAGCCGCCGCTGCGGGAGTCTGCTGTGCACGCAGTTCACGCTGCGCAATCGGCGGGAAGTCCTCAACACGCGGCATGCGCGGCGCCGGGCTGTGTTCTTCCGCCACGGGCGGAATATACGGCTGGCTCACCGGCGCGTCCTCAACAACCGAGGTCTGCGTTTCTTCCTCGATGTCGATCATCGGGCTTTTCGCCGTCATGGAAGCCCCGGTCGGCTTGACCCGCTTTATCTCGACATCGGGATCGCTTGCAACGGCAACCGGCGCCGGCTCCGGAATGGCAAGCTCTTTTTCAAGATTGGCAACGGCCTGTGCCGCAGCTGTCTGGGCACCGGACTTTTCCGCCGCCGAGGCGAGCTTGGCCTGTGCCGGTTCTGCGCTGCGCACGACAGCCGGCATTTCGGGCATCAGGGCCCGTTCCGCAGGCGACGCATAGGGTTCGGCTTCGAAACCGGCTTCCTTGTCGATGCCCGTGGCCACAACAGACACGCGGATGATGCCGTCCAGCGTTTCGTCGAACGTCGCACCGAGAATGATGTTGGCGTCGGAATCGACTTCTTCGCGGATGCGCGTTGCGGCTTCGTCCACCTCGAACAGGGTGAGGTCGTTGCCGCCCGTGATCGAGATCAGCAGACCTCTCGCCCCCTTCATGGAAGACTCGTCCAGAAGCGGGTTTGCAATGGCAGCTTCCGCCGCCTGCTGCGCACGCTTTTCGCCGCTCGCCTCGCCGGTCCCCATCATCGCCTTGCCCATGCCGCGCATGACGGAGCGGACATCGGCGAAGTCCAGGTTGATGAGACCTTCCTTGACCATCAGATCCGTGATGCAGGCGACGCCTGAGTAAAGGACCTGGTCGGCCATTGCGAAGGCGTCGGCGAACGTTGTCTGCGCATTGGCAATCCGGAACAGGTTCTGGTTCGGAATGACGATGAGCGTGTCGACGTTGCGCTGCAAATCGTCAATGCCCGTATCGGCAATGCGCATGCGCCGCGCACCTTCGAACTGGAACGGCTTGGTAACGACGCCGACGGTCAGAATACCCTGCTCGCGCGCAGCACGCGCAATGACCGGGGCTGCGCCGGTGCCGGTGCCACCGCCCATGCCGGCGGTGATGAACACCATGTGCGATCCGGACAGGTGGTCGTTGATTTCGTCGATCACTTCCTCGGCCGCGGCCGAACCGACTTCAGGCTGCGATCCGGCACCGAGACCTTCGGTAACGGCCACACCCATCTGGACCAGGCGGTCCGAGTGATTCATTGCCAGGGCCTGGGCATCCGTATTGGCCACGACAAAGTCGCAGCCCTGGAGGCCGGCTGTAATCATGTTATTGACGGCGTTTCCGCCCGCGCCGCCGACGCCGAAAACCGTAATGCGCGGTTTCAGCTCCTGAATGTCGGGCATCTTCAGGTTAATGGTCATGTTATCCTCGCGACCGATTGGCTCCCCCGGGTCGGGAGACCCCTCTTCTTCCCTAACTTCAGCTGCCATGCCTGGCAGCTCCATTTCGTGGCTGTCGTCTTCTTGGCTCATGTCGTCAGAAGCTTTCCCTGATCCACTGGCCCACACGGGCCAGGTAACCAGATTGTCCGCTCCACCCGGTTCGACGGTTCTTGTGTTCGAACTGTTCGATCTGGGCAACTTGCGGATAAATCAAGAGGCCGACAGCGGCGGCAAACGCCGGTCCTTTGGCAGCCTCGGGAAGACCGGCGACGCCTAATGGCCGGCCAAGACGGACGTTGCGCCCCAGAATGTGGCGCGCAACCTCTCCAATACCCGTGAGCTGACTGGCACCCCCTGTCAGAACGATCTGTTTGCCGACCCGGCCTGCAAAGCCGGATGCGGTCAGGCGATCCCTCACGAGTTCAAGGAT
>JBCDEN010000648.1:0-2834 GCA_039179715.1 Pseudomonadota bacterium | reverse complement strand
CGCGTTGAAAGTTTCGAATTCGGGAGAGCAAAAAACAAAAGGCGTCCCGAAGGACGCCTGTTCAACCAGTGAGGTATCTGGTTGTCATGGTGCGGTCGAGAAGACTCGAACTTCCACGGGTTTTACCCCACAGCGACCTCAACGCTGCGCGTCTACCAATTCCGCCACGACCGCATATTCGATTGTTCCGGCGCCGTTCGGCGTCGAGGCGCTCCGTGTAGCAAAAGGATTTTGGGGGCGCAAGAGCAGATTTTGCAATAATTCACAGACGCAGGTGTTTTCTTCGCGACCGCATCAAAGCGGCCCGTCCGTGCGCATCGGGCGGATCTCCGGAGGACGCATTAGCACCTCCGTGATCGAGATGCCAATCCGCTCCCCGAGGAGAACAACCTGGCCGCGGGCGACCAGCGTATTGTTGGCGTAGATCTTGACGTCGTCATCCTCGCTCACATCCAGGTCGATGACAGCACCACGGCCCATGCGCAGAAGCTGGTGAACCGGCATCTCGCTCTCGCCAAGGACAACGGAAATGTCGACTTTGATTTCGTCAAAGGTGGTCATCGGACGTCAAGATCCTTAAATAGGGCGAACCCGCAAGCGCCACACCATACCATGGCCCCGCCAGCCAGCCCAAAAACAAAGAACGTCATCCACATGTCACCTGCCGAAAGAGACGCGCTTTCCTTCAGTTTTCTGCCGGTTCCAGGGTCTGAGCCCGTGGAATGGAAGATTACGGACGATCTCGTGGATTACGAGACCGCGCTTGCGGAAATGGACGAGCGGGTGGAGAGAATCATTTCCGGGGAAGCCCGTGAACTTGTCTGGCTGCTTGAGCATCCGCCTCTTTACACGGCTGGCAAACGCGCGGAAGACACCGATCTCGTCACGCCGGACCGCTTCCCCGTGTACAAGACCGGACGCGGCGGCCAGCACACCTATCATGGCCCCGGCCAGCGCGTTGCCTATGTCATGCTGAACCTGAAAAAACGGCACCAGGATGTCCGTGCATTCGTCACGGCGCTGGAAGCGTGGCTGATCAATTCCCTGTGGCACTACCATATCCGCGCAGAACGCCGCGAGGACCGTGTCGGTGTCTGGGTGCCCCGGCCCGAACGCGGTCAGAGCAGGGAAGACAAGATCGCCGCGATCGGCATCCGGCTGCGGCGATGGGTAACCTTTCACGGCATCAGCTTCAACGTGGACCCGGACCTGGAACACTTTTCAGGCATCGTCCCCTGCGGTGTGAGCGAACACGGCGTCACCAGTCTGGTCGATCTCGGCATTCCGGTAAGCATGGCCGAGAATGACACTGTCTTGCGCGCCGAGTTTGAAAAGATATTTGGCCCGGTCGCGTGACGCAGAACCCGGCCGGTTCAGTTGGCGGCCTGGCACGTGTTGATAAAGGCCTTCAGCCTTTCAAGCCCGCCCGGTTGCCAGCCGAGCCTCCGGAGTTTGGATGTATCCATGACACCCGGCAAGGTGGTTGCCGCGTCCGGCAGGTTCGTGTGTCTGCGGGCATCTTTTGAGAGAAACGACAGCAGATCCCGCCGGTCCAGCAGCAGATCGGACACGTTGAACACGTCATGGCCCCGTTCAAGCGTCGCAAGCACAAGCGAGACGGCAGCTGCGAGATCCTCGCCATGGACCTCTGTTGCGCAGCGCGGAGCGATCTCGGCACCTGACCGGTATTCTTCAAACAGGGAAGACCACTTGTGCCGCTTTGTTCCAGGCGGAACACCGTAAACGCCGGTCACCCGCAGCACGGCCCCGGCAAACCTTGCATCGCAAAGCGCGTGCAGGACCCTTTCGCCGGCAAGTTTCACTTCTCCGTAAAGACTGTCTGGTGCCGGATCGTCCGTTTCAACCAACGTGTCACCACGACGCACGTCCCCGTAAACTGCGCGGCTCGACAGGAACACGGCCTTCCGGCATCCGGCCGTTTTCGCCGCCTGAAACAGGGCGGCGGTTCCCTCGATGTTCAGTTTTCGGAAATTGTCCGGGTCCCCTCCCTCACCGCCGCGGAACTTTCCCGGTTCGTGGTGAAAGGCGCAGTGGATGAGAGCATCGGCTTGCGGCAAACGGAGTGATGTGTCCGACAAGTCGTAGCGGGCAAAATCATATGGCAGATCGTCCGCAGGTATGCGGCCCAGCGCCGTGATGTGATGGCCCTCCTTCGCCAGCCGAGCTGCCAGAAACCGACCGACCGTCCCGCTTGCGCCCGTGATCAGTATCCGCATTCAAGACGCCTGTTGATCTGTCTGCCCTGCGGGTCCGGCCAGACGGGTCGTGTCTGGCGGAATGCCGTCTCCGCTTGCAAAGGCCTGCCAAAGGTCGATCAGCGGACGCAGACGCTCGCACTTGCCATGTCCTGCCTGCCAGGGCTTTTCATACTGGTAATGCAGGATATGGAGCTGTTCCCAGCTCCACAGGGCCGGCAGGTTGAACCAGACATATTGCAGCATGTTGTAGAAGACAGGCAGGCCATGCCGGTGGGGAAAGAAGCTCTCCAGAAACGTCTGGTCTGTCCGCCTCCAGACAGCATCCGGCGTGTCGAGTGCGCGCGTCATCCTGTCGAATGTTGCCATGTCCGGCCGCGCGGTAAAGACACCGCTGTTCAGGCGATGAAAGTCTTCGAGGCTTTCATAGACATTCGGCGCAGCGCAAAACTCGGGATAGTCGAACAGCCGGTCGCAATTCTGCAGCACCAGCGCATCGGCATCGATGAAGACAACCCGTTCATACTCGGTAAGCTGCCACAGCCGGAGTTTCACGAAATTATCGAGCGGCGTGTGGAATACGGGCTTGCCGCCCTTGGTGAAGGGGGCAGCCTTGTG
>JBCDEN010000105.1:0-8789 GCA_039179715.1 Pseudomonadota bacterium | reverse complement strand
GCACTGTCGGTTTCCGTCGATGTGCGGACCTGGAAAGACAAGGTTCAGGCTTCCTGGAGTTTTCCGCGTTTCAGGTGTTCATCAAGCCTTGGCATGATCTCGACGAAGTTGCAGGGCATGTGCCGGTAGTCGAGCTGAAATCTCAGGATGCCGTCCCAGGCATCCTTGCAGGCCCCGGGTGAGCCGGGCAGCGCGAAGATGTATGTGGCGCTTGCAACGCCGCCGGTTGCACGGGACTGGATCGTCGATGTGCCGATCTTGTCATAGGAAATCCGGTGAAACACTTCCGAAAAACCGTCCATGCGCTTTTCGAACAGCGGTTCCACCGCTTCCGGTGTGACATCCCTGCCGGTAAAGCCCGTGCCGCCCGTTGAAATGACCACATCAACGCCATCGTTGCCGATCCAGTCCCGAACGATCGCCCGGATCGCCTCGATGTCGTCCGTGACGATCTTCCGGTCGGCAAGCACGTGTCCTGCCTTGGTCACGCGTTCGGAAAGGGTATTGCCGGACCGGTCATCTTCCGGCTTCCGGGTATCGGATACCGTCAGAACGGCAATATTGAGCGGTATGAACGGACGGCTTTCATCGATGCGGGACATGGACAACTCCTTTACCTTCAAGAGATAGGGGAAGATGTTCTGGTCCGCCAGTGGCTGAAGGAGACGGACAATCTGATGTGCATTTGCGCAATAAAATTACAAAAAATAACAAGGTTGCGACACTTGCAAAATATTTAGGTCAGTATTATTGACTTAAATAATCAACGCAGACCACGTGTGAGCCGATCATGACAACCTGGGACAGTTTATATTCAAGGCGCGCAACCCGAATGCGCGCCTCCGAGATCCGCGAACTCCTGAAACTCCTTGACCGTCCGGATGTGATCTCCTTTGCCGGCGGGATACCGGACCCGGCACTGTTTCCGGCCGCAGCCTTCAAGAAAGCCTATGGTGAAATCCTGGGTGGACCGGATGCCGAGCGAGCCCTCCAGTACGGGGTAAGCGAAGGCAGTCTCAGGCTGCGGACCTGGATCGTGGAACACATGCGCGGCCTTGGCGTTCCATGCTCGCCGGACAACATTCTGATCACCTCGGGCTCGCAGCAGGGGCTCGACTATATCGGCAAACTGTTTCTGTCCGAAGGCGACACCGCGCTGGTGCAATGGCCGACCTATCTGGGTGCGGTTCAGGCGTTCAATGCTTACGAGCCGAATTTCGACCGGCTCGACCCGCGCACCAACCGGTCGGCGGAAGAATACCGGGCCCAGTCCGAAGAGAAAGGCGGCACGGTCAAGTTCACATATCTGTCGCCCGACTTCGCCAATCCGACGGGCCTGTCGCTCGATCTGGAGGAACGAAAACGCATCCTTGAGCTGTCAGGGGCGCTGTCCTGTGCAGTCATCGAGGACGCACCATACGAAAGCCTGCGGTATGACGGCGAGCCGGTCCCCGCGCTTCTTGCGCTTGATTGCCGGGCGAGTGGCGGGATCGAAAACAGCCGCACGCTCTACTGCGGCAGCTTTTCGAAGTCGCTGTCGCCGGGGTTGCGGCTTGGCTGGATCTGCGCGGCAAGCAACGTTATTTCGCGGCTGGTTCTCATCAAGCAGGCCAGCGACCTGAACACGCCGGTTCTGAACCAGGAAGCAATGGCGCGGGTCGCGGAGCGGGAATTCGATGCCCACACGGCGAAAACCAACGCGATCTACAAAGCCCGCCGCGATGCGATGCTTTCAGCGCTAGAAAGACACATGCCGGACGGGGTCCGTTGGACACGTCCGGAAGGCGGCATGTTCATCTGGGTCGAGCTTCCAGCCAGCGTGAGCACGTCGGAGTTGCTTGAGCGATCCGTCGAGACGGCCAAGGTCGCCTTCGTGCCCGGCGGGGCGTTTCATCCTGACGGCAGCGGCATCAACACGCTGCGGCTGAGTTTTTCCTGCGCCGGCGCGGACGATATTGAAGCGGGGATCTCGAGGCTCGTCAGCCTGATTGCCGAAACTGTCACATCCAGCCATTAATGAAAGAGGGCAGGGCAAACGGCAGAAGTGGTTGCGATGGATCTTTGGGAACAAGTTGACATTTATTGCGAGCGCGTGGGGCCTGAGTTCTGGTCCGAACCGCTCAATGCCGTGACCAATGCTGCCTTTCTGATCGCGGCACTCCTTGCCTTTGCGATCTGGCGCAGGAACACGCCGGATGACTGGGCCGGCATCGGCCTGATCGTTGTTCTTTTCGCGATCGGTATCGGCTCGTTCCTGTTCCACACATTCGCAACGCGCTGGGCCGGCCTTGCCGATGTCATCCCCATCGTCATCTTCATTCACGTCTATCTTTTTGTCGCACTCAGTCGTTTTCTCGACCTGCGCTGGTGGCTGGCTCTCGCGATTGTCATCGCTTTCCTTGTGGCAACGGTCCTGTTCGCCGATACGCTGTTTGCGCCGCTCGTCGGTTCCTCCGCCGGTTACGTCCCGGCGCTCCTGGCGATCTTTGTGGTCGGCGCGCTGTTTGCCCGCAAGGACGGGAAGCTCGGTGCCGAGGTCCTGCTCGCCGGTCTGGTGTTTCTGGCGTCGCTAACCGTGCGCACCCTCGATGAACCCTTTTGCCAAGACGTGACGTTCGGAATTCACTTCATCTGGCATATCCTGAACAGTGTTGTGCTGTTTTTGCTCATACGGGTTCTCATTTTGCAGCGGGCCGGGTAAACCACAGAGACACTTCGAAAATTTCCGTTCCATGACGCGATATGTGGGGCAAGCCGTCCTGAGGCGGCGAAAGATCAAAGCGCGGAACAGGTCAGGGAGACAGAAAACGTCATGAGCGATACCAACAAGACCGAACACGATCTGTCGGAGGCCGCGCTTTTTTACCACGAAAACCCGAAACCCGGTAAGCTCGAGATCCAGCCGACCAAACCGCTCGGAAACCAGCGCGACCTGGCTCTCGCTTATTCGCCCGGCGTCGCCGCACCCTGCCTGGAAATCGCCGACGACCCGTCCAAGGCAGCCCACTACACGTCGCGCGGAAATCTCGTTGCCGTCATCTCCAACGGCACGGCGGTTCTGGGGCTTGGCAATATCGGTCCGCTGGCCTCCAAGCCGGTGATGGAAGGCAAGGCGGTCCTGTTCAAGAAGTTTGCCGGGATAGACGTTTTCGACATCGAGGTCGACGAAACAGATGTCGACAAGTTCGTTGATGCGGTCTCGGTGCTGGAGCCCACCTTCGGCGGGATCAACCTGGAGGACATCAAGGCCCCCGAATGCTTCATGGTCGAAGCGAAGCTGCGGGAAAAGATGAACATTCCGGTGTTTCACGATGACCAGCATGGCACGGCGATCATCGTTGGTGCGGCCGTCCGCAACGGACTGCATCTTGCCGGCAAGAAAATCGAGGACGCAAAGATCGTCGCCTCCGGTGCAGGCGCCGCCGCGCTTGCCTGCTTGAACATGCTGGTGTCGCTCGGTGCGAAACGGGAGAATATTTGGATCACGGACATCGAGGGTGTTGTCTACGAAGGCCGCGAAAAGCTGATGGACGAGTGGAAGTCCGTCTTCGCTCAGAAAACCGACAAGCGCACGTTGAGCGAGATCATCGAAGGTGCGGATGTGTTTCTCGGCCTGTCCGTCGGCGGTGTGCTCAAGCCGCAGATGGTGGAAAAGATGGGCAAGGGCCCGCTGATCCTCGCGCTTGCCAACCCGAATCCCGAAATCATGCCGGAGGATGCACTGACGGTGCGAAATGACGTCGTCATGTGTACGGGCCGGTCAGATTATCCCAACCAGGTCAACAACGTTCTGTGTTTTCCGTTCATCTTCCGCGGCGCGCTCGATGTCGGTGCAACGACGATCAACGAGGAAATGAAGCGCGCGGCCGTTGAGGCCATCGCAGGCCTTGCCCAGGAAGAACCCTCCGACGTGGTCGCGCGTGCCTATGGCGGCAAGACCGAGACCTTCGGGCCGAATTACCTGATCCCGTCTCCTTTCGATCAGCGTCTCATCTTGCGGATCGCGCCAGCGGTGGCAAAGGCGGCGATGGAGTCGGGCGTCGCGACGCGTCCGATCACCGATTTCGATGCGTATCTGGACCGTCTGAACCGGTTCGTGTTCCGGTCCGGCCTGATCATGAAACCGATCATCCAGAATGCTGCCAAGGATCCGCAGAAGATCATTTACGCGGAAGGCGAGGACGAGCGGGTGCTCAGGGCAGCACAGGTTCTGATCGAGGACAATATTGCAAAGCCGGTCCTGGTGGGCCGGCCCGATGTGCTTCAGCAGCGCTGTGAACGTTTCGGCCTGAAAATCAGGCCTGATGTCGATTTCGAATATGTCAATCCGCAGGAAGACCCCCGCTACCGCGATTACGTGGACGAGTATTTCGAATGCGTCGGACGAAAGGGTCTGCCGCCCAATGCCGCCCGCACAGTTGTGCGCACCAACGCGACTGTCATATCGGCGCTCGCGGTGCGGCGCGGGGACGCCGATGCGGTGATATGCGGCCTGGAAGGACGTTTCATCCGGCATCTGCGCGACATCAAGCAGGTAATCGGCGTCTGTGAAACCGCGCGCGATCTCTCCGCCATGTCGCTTCTGATCAACAGTCAGGGTGCACTGTTCATGTCGGACACATTCGTGACCGAGGATCCGACCGCCGAGGAAATCTCCGAGATGGCCGTGCTCGCGGCGCAGGAAATCCGGCGCTTCGGTATCGAGCCGAAAATCGCGCTTCTGTCCATGTCGAATTTCGGCTCCAGGGACACGCCGTCATCGCGCAAGATGCGCGAGGCGCTCGAACTGATCTGGGAGCGCCACCCCGAGCTGGAAGCGGATGGGGAGATGCATGGCGATTCAGCCCTGAGCGAAGCCTTGCGGGAACGTGTGATGCCAGGCAGCAAGCTGAAGGGCGAGGCCAATCTTCTGCTCTTCCCGAACCTTGATTCCGCCAACATTGCCCACAACCTGCTGAAAGTCGCAACCCAGGCGCTCCATGTGGGCCCGATCCTGCTTGGAACTGCAAAGACCGCGCATATTCTCACACCGTCCGTGACCTCACGTGGCGTGGTGAACATGTCGGCACTTGCCTGCGTCGAGGCACAGACGCGCCAGGCCGACTGATCCGAAACCCGGCATTCCCGTCGTTGTTTCCAATCGGGCAGGGGATGTCCTGCTGCTCGCCAACTGGTCTGTAAATCCGGAAGACAAAATTGAAAACGCCTTACGAGTGTCTCACCAAACAGGACATACGCACCGAGATCGATCGGCTGGACAGCGAGCTTGTGCGGCTGTTCGCCGAACGGCAGACCTATGTAAGGCGCATGGCCGAGCTCAAACGGCACCCGGACGAAGCCTTTGACGCGGCGCGGATCGAGAGCATGGTCTCCGCGATCAGGCAGCGTGCCGGGGATCTGGAGTTGAACGCGGATCAGGCGGAACTGGTCTGGCGAACGCTGATTGACTGGAACATTGCATTTGAGAAAAAGGCGATTGCCGATCGGCTTTGCAAGGATGCGACCGGGCCCGGGATAACGCCGGATTGACGATTTTTAACTCGGCCATGACTGTACAGCGGGGTTGGAGTTCCTACGTATTGGGGAGGTTGACTGGATTGCCTTCTCGGTACGGAGCCCCGAACAATGACGCGGACTACTTTTCTTTCCACTGTTGCCGTGCTTGTCGTGGCAATCGGTCCCTTGAGTGTCTCGCCGGCTGCAGCGCAGTCGTCGGTCAATCTTGAGACGGTAACCGACGGCTTGTCCTATCCCTGGAGCGTTGCTTTTCTGCCCGGCGGCGGCTACCTCGTGACCGAGCGGGACGGGCTCTTGAAATTTGTCTCCGCAGAAGGCGGTCAGAGCGTCGTACCCGGCACTCCGGAAGTGTTCGCACAAGGTCAGGGCGGGCTGCTCGACGTGGTGCTCAGTCCCGATTTCGAAACGGACCGGACAATCTTCCTGTCTTTCTCGCAAGGTTCTCCGGAAGGCGCCGGAACGTCGCTCTACCGAGCGATACTTGCCGAAGACGGGGAGGGCTACCGCCTGCAGGACGGCGAGACGGTGTTCCGCGCAAACAACCGCGCCTACGGCGGACGCCATTTCGGGTCCCGGCTGGCTTTTGCGCAGGACGGGTCCCTCTTCATGACGCTTGGAGACCGGGGCGACGGTCCGAGGTCGCAGGACGCAGCGGATCATACCGGCTCGGTTCTGCGGCTGACGCCCGACGGACTACCGGCTGCCGGAAACCCGTTTGAAAGCGAGGCCGATCACAAGCCGGAAATCTGGTCGGTCGGGCACAGGAACCCGCAGAGCGCCGCGATCAACCCGGCAACGGGTGTGCTGTGGACTGTTGAGCACGGCGCCCGGGGTGGCGACGAGATCAATATCCCGCAAGCCGGCAAGAATTACGGCTGGCCGGTTATTTCCTATGGTCGCCACTATTCCGGCGGCAAGATCGGCGAGGGAACGGAAAAGGCGGGCATGGAACAACCGATCCACTACTGGGATCCCTCCATCGCACCATCGGGAATGGCATTTGTCACCAGTGAGCTTTACCCCGACTGGCAGGGAGATCTGCTGGTCGGGGCCTTGCGCGGCCGTCATCTGTCAAAGCTTGATCTGGACGGCGAAAAAATCGTGTCCGAAGTGCAGTTGCTGGGCGACCTGGACGAGCGGATCAGGGATGTGCGACAGGCACCTGACGGCTACATCTATGTCCTGACCGATAGTGACGACGGTCAGCTGATCCGCCTGGTTCCCTGAAAGGAGAGGCAAGCCCGCAAGAAGACGCGATTGCCGGGCATCGCTTGACATTTCGGTTCATCGGGCAGATATACCGCACTGCGATTGCTGCCGCGTGAGCAGACAGGACATTCGCGTACCGGTGTCAACAACGTCGCCGGACCCGATTCCCGCCAGTTGCAAAACTTCGGAGCCTGATGAGAGGCTCACCAGTTCCCATGTCACGCGAGGGTCTGGCGGCCAAGAGCCGGTTCTAACAGGGCCGGGTGCCGCACACCGACATCATGCTGCAGGCAGTTGCCTTGCGGCAACAAGAGCATTTTGATGCTCGCAACAAGGAAATGATATTGACCGATTTTAACGACCTGGGGCTATCCGGCGGCTTGTTGAAGGCTGTTTCGGAGAACGGCTACGCATCGCCGACGCCGATCCAGGAAAAAGCGATTCCACTGATTTTGAAGGGCCATGACCTGCTGGGTCTCGCGCAGACCGGTACCGGCAAGACCGCGGCGTTTGGTCTGCCGCTGATCGACCGCCTGCTTGCCGATGGAGATGTTGCGCCGAAAGGCGGCACCCGCGCGCTTATTCTGGCGCCAACCCGCGAACTGGTGAACCAGATCGCGAAGAACCTGATTTCCTACCTCAAGACGACACCGCTCAGGGTAACCTCGGTTGTCGGCGGGGTGTCGATCAATGCGCAGATCAAGCGTTTGTCCAGAGGGACCGATATTCTTGTCGCGACCCCCGGACGCCTGCTCGACCTTGTCGACCGCAAGGCAGTTGACCTCGGCACGGCCTCCTATCTGGTGCTTGATGAAGCGGACCAGATGCTTGATCTCGGCTTCATTCATGCGCTGCGCCGGATCAGCGGCCTGGTGCGGGACGAGCGTCAGACGCTGCTGTTTTCCGCGACCATGCCAAAGCAGATCGAAGATCTTGCCAGGTCCTACCTGCGCAATCCCGAACGCGTTGAAGTGGCACCGACCGGACGCACGGCCGACAAGGTCACCCAATCGGTTCACTTCATGGACCAGAAGGCCAAGAGCGACTTCCTGCTCCAGCAGCTGAAAGCCAACCCGGAGGGCATGTCCCTTGTGTTCTGCCGGACGAAGCACGGCGCTGAGCGCCTGATGCGCAGGCTGTCGCAAAAAGGCCTCGCAGCGGGTTCCATCCACGGCAACAAGAGCCAGAACCAGCGTGACCGCGCGATCCGCGATTTGCGGGACGGCAAGATCAATGTGCTTGTCGCGACCGACGTTGCCGCCCGCGGGATCGACATACCCGGCGTGAGCCATGTCTACAATTTCGAGCTGCCGGAAGTGGCGGAGGCCTATGTTCACCGGATCGGGCGAACGGCACGGGCCGGCGCCGACGGCGATGCCGTCGCTCTGTGCGCGCCTGAGGAAATCGGGCTGTTCCGCCAGATCGAGAAGCTAATCGGTGTCGATATTCCGGTCGCCGGCGGCGAGGTTCCGCCACTGTCGGCCGCGGCCGGCCGGCCCAAGAGAGGCGGAGGGAACCGGGGGAACAAACCGGCTGCCAAGAAGCCGTCCCGCAAGCGCTCGGCGAAAAACCACAACGACAACACGCCCGGCGCGCGGCCGCACAAGCACCGCAGGTCGGGTGGCCGCAAAAGCGCAGCCTGAGCTGATTGATCAGCCGCTGTGGATTTTCCAAAAAAATGCACCGGGAAGTGGCCTTCCCGGTGCCAGACCTTGTGGTCGATGGGGGTCAGGACAAGACGTGCTGTCCCGACTGTTCTTTAGGAAGGCATCTGACCGGTTCCGTCGCCGCCGCATTCCGGAGGTAAGCTGCCAATTCCTGCCCACAAGGTACCCGATTGCGCTGCTGAGCAACCGAATCTTCGATTTGCTGGGGAAAGATGCAGTTTATCTGCTCGCGGAACGACCGAATTCCCAAACCATGCTGGAAATCAATCATCTACGCCCCCGATAAAAGTAAAACTAGATTAACGAAACCAATACTGCAATCTCTACTCTCACCTTGCGCGGGCGCATGTGGATATCAAAAAAGCTAATTAAAATCATATAGTTGAACAAAAATTG
>JBCDEN010000323.1:0-5478 GCA_039179715.1 Pseudomonadota bacterium | reverse complement strand
CCTTGATGTTGCCCGAAATCAGGCCACCCCACGCGAGTCCGAATTGCATCCTGTCCGCCTTGGCGAACTCGATGCCGTCGGCACCTGCTTCACCGGACAGGCCGATATCGCGCGCATCCAGGGTGAAACCGGGGAAGAGAGACAGCGAGACAGGGCCGTCCAGCCGGACACGCCAGCCAAGGCGCTTGTCCACTTGTTCCACCACCTGACGCTTGATCTCGTCCTTTGGCAGGAAAAGAGGGACGATCAGAACAATCGCCACCAGCATGATCAGCAGACTGCCCAGCCCGATCAAAAGACGTCGCATGTTTGAGCGTCTCCTTTCGCGAATCGGCTCCAATGTAGACCAAACGGCCGTTTATCCACACCCACACTGCACTGTGAATTTGACAAAAGCAGGAAACAGGACCAATTCGCAACCGCGCGACCCGGTTCATCGACGGATATCAACCGGATCAGGAAATCGCGATGAGGTGATTGTCCCAGGAAAAGCCCGGTGGACGTGACAGAATTTCGGTCTGTGCGCCGGGTTCAACGACATAGGACACGCCGCCATTGCCGTCCGAGATCAGAAAACTGCCCTGATCGGCGGGTGCGACACCACATCCGTCCGGAATCGTCTGAGCTCCGAGGAAGGCGCCTGTTTCCGCATTCCAGAACAGGGTGTGCCCTCCCCGCGGAGCAGAGGTGGCGATCACATCTCCGGCGCGGTTGGCCGCCACCGAGCCGATGTAATTCTCAAGCTTGCCGGCAAACACCCCGGGGATCTCCGTTGTTCTCGGCATGTCGTCAGGTGTGAAAACGGCAACGAGGGGAGGCACATCCGAGGAAGGGCCCTCATATTGACCGCCAACCCACGCCTGCCCCTTCTGGTCGAGCGCCATATGACGCAGTGACAATTGATGCAAGGAAGCGTCCAGCTGATGACGGGCCACAAGGTCGCCTCCGGCGGCGTCGACAAAAACCACGGACGGCTGCATCGTGTCGAGATTGAGTTTTTTCCGGGCGCGCTCAGGGTGGGTTTCGATCCCGCCATTGGCGACGACCAGCGTCCTTCCGTCGGCGGAAAGCGCGATATCGTGCGGACCGATGCCGTGGGTGGGTATTTCGCCGATCCTGTGCGCCAGATGACCGCTGACATCATAGACCCCGATCACGCCGCGAACGGCCTCGAAATCGTTCTCCACAGCATAGAGCAACCGGCCGTCGGACGAATAAACGCCATGACCGTAAAAGTGCCGGCCCGGCTCTGATACGAGCGCAAGAGGCTCCGCATCCTCGAAAGGCCGGACCAGAAGCGCAAATGTTCCGGGCCGGCGCGCAAAGGCAACAAACCGCCGGCGGTCGGGCGAAACCGCAATGCCATGTCCCCGCCCGGGCAGCGTTATCCGCCCGAGAACCTGGCCGTAATCATCCAGCAGACCTATGCCGAAACTGCCATCGGCCAGCTTGTAGGCGCTGGCGAACAGCCTGGCATCGTCTCCCGCATTCTGCTCCAGCAGGCTTGCCGCCAGCGGCGAGCCTGAAAATGCGGATGCGGTCGCAAGCCCGCCAAGGGCTGTCAGAAACCCGCGGCGCGAAAAGGCCGCCCAGCCTAAGTGCGCACCCTTAGTCTCCATCAAGGGCATTGAACCCCCCGGCCAGCCCCATCGGCCCGGCCATGCCGTTGGTCATCAGGTAATGGACGGAACTGAGGGTGAAGGACACGGCTCTGAGTTTGTTGTAGGAGCCGCCGTCAAATGTCTGCCGGATCGGCGCCTTCAAACCCGAGAGCGTGTTCTGGATGTTGTTGAACTCGAAGTCCAGCGTGTCGAGGGCACGGTGATTTTCCTCCGGCAGGTGCGGTATCAGATCCATGCTGACAACGGCATCCTTGATACCCGCGAGTTCGCCGGAAAGATATACAAGGCCGTTGGCGGAACGCGAGAACGGCACCCGTCTAGGTTTCGCCTTTGCCTCCGAACTGCCCAGCGCCGGAAGAATATCCTGATCCTTGACGACCGTGATACCGGTCGTCAGCGCATTATAGACCGTTTCCATTGCCTCCTGGGAAGATCTGAAAAGATCGTTGTCGGCACCGCCCGTCAGCAGCAACTTGCTGTATCCGTCCGGGTCCTGCCAGTCGGCCGCGACGGCTGATGCGATCTGTGCCGCGTTCTGGGCGATCGCGCCCGCATAGGAACAGGTGAATTCCCGCGTGTCGTCCGCCGAACCGAGCACGACATTGGTGTCTTTGTCGAAGGCGATCAGGTCGAACGCAGTCAGGCTTTGAACAGCAACGCTTTTTTCCTTCAGTGTTGCCGCCGACAGGGCGGTCTCGTCCTTGGCGGCATAGATCTTCCGGATCTGCCTCTGACCGATGCCGCGCGGATCGGGCAGAAATGCCAGACGGCTGAGCCTGTCTTCTTCCAGAAGCGGTCCGAACCTCAGAAACTGAATGCGGGAGAAGTCGCGTATCGTCGCCGAGTAAGCAGCGCGGAACGCCTGCAGGTTGGCTTCGGAAGTGTCTGCACAGACCGCCTGCACCGCTTCCGGCAGTTTTCCGGCACTGTCTGCGAATTGGGCGGTGGCTGGCCGGATATAACCGGCAATCGCATTATCGATGGCGTCGTTGAAGTCCGCTGCGGCCGCGGGTTGCACGGCAAGGACGGACAGGACTATTCCCAGGAAAGATGCTCTCATTACAGCGACTCCAGAAATCGGATCAGTGCGTTGCGGTGTTCCGGCGGCATGTCCACGACCTTGTCACGGGCCTCTTGCGCTTCGCCGCCATGCCATAGCACGGCTTCAAGCAGGTTGCGCGCGCGGCCGTCGTGAAGAAACCGCGTGTGGTTGTTGACGGTTTCCGTCAGGCCGATGCCCCAGAGCGGCGGGGTGCGCCATTCGCGCCCGCTGGCATCTCCGACCGGACGATGATCGGCAAGACCTTCACCCATGTCATGCAGCAGCAGATCGGTGTAGGGCCAGATGAGCTGAAACCTGTGCGCCGGATTGTCCGCGTTTCGGCTCGTGACATATTTCGGCTGATGACAGGCGACGCAGCCGGTTTCGTAAAAGACCTGCTTGCCCAGCAACACGTCCCGGTCGTCGACGTCGCGTCGCATCGGCACGGCAAGGTTTTCCGAATAGAAGGTAACAAGTTCCATGACCGGATCGGGCGCTTCTGAAACACCGAGATTTGCCTGCTCTCCATGCGGCATGGCCCTGCAGTCGGATTGGGCCTCGGTGCAGTCACCATAATTCAGCGGTCTGTCGGGCGTGCTGATGCCAATATCCCCCAGGAAAGCGTCCGCTGTCTGTGAACGGATCGTAGCATTTGTGGCCTTCCAGCCGAACCTGCCGATGACAAGATCGCCTGTGGCCGGATCGCGAACGCGGCTGACTTTCCCGGATATTCCGTCTTCATCGAGATCGTCCGGGTCCGCCAGCGCCTGGATGTCACCTGGATGAATGGCCTGCAAGAGCCCCAGCCCGCTCATCGGCGGTGCGACCCGCGGCGAGATCAGGGTATCTGGATGCAGTTCGCCGAACCCGAGATCGCGGATCTTGTAGATCGGCTTTTGCAGCACCGCCGTCTCACCGCCGCTGAGCGGAACGACAATGTCCTCGGTTTCGATATCGAAGCGGCCTTCACCGGGCAGGCCCTGAACCGCGAAGGCCTGAAACTGGCCGCCATAGGTGGGTTCGGGTACGCGCAGGATCTCTTTTGACGCCAGCGCCTCTTTGTCTGCGGCCGTCTGCGGCGGAACGGAAAACCGCAGAAACAGCGACACCGCCTTTTCGCCCGGCAACGGAGGCCGTCCGCGTCCGTCCTTCAGGTGGCATCCCTGACATGAACGCGCGTTGTAGAGCGGACCGAGACCGTCGGACGCGCGCGTCGACGATGGCGAAGATGTCCAGAGTTTCTTGAAAAGTCCATTGCCGACCCTGAAGTCATGTTGCTCTTCAAAGCTCAGATTGGCGTTTGAGTGTGAAAAGGAATCTCTGCTGGGGCGGCGTGTCGACGTTCCGGCTCCGCCCTGCATCGGTTCGAAGGTCTCCGGCGCTTCGAAGTCCGCAGGCGAGGTCAGAACCCTGGAGATCTTGGCCTTGTCCTTCGCGGACAAGTCATCCCGGTGGGAAAACATATCATCCGCAGCAGCCGCATGGGCGGCAATGCACATACTGAGGGCCGCGCAGGCAAGCGCGGTCAGCCGGGGCCCCGGTTCCATGAGTCGCATCCTGACTGTGATCGGCGCGCCCCAACTCGCTGATCGGAAAAAAACGTCGGGCGGCTTCAAGCCGCCCGGCGGGATTTGATTATTCGAAAACCGCACCTGGGTTATCAAGGCTGTCCGAACCTTCGAATGCAATCTCGTCGAGGCCAAGCACCTTGACGACACGTTCGATGGAAGCGGTCTGGTCGACCAGGGCATCGACTGCGGCCTGAACCACGGCGTTGCCCTCTGCGTTGCCTTCGCCGATCATCTGATCGTAGGCTTCGCCGCCGTCCGCACGCGCCTTCATGACCTCGAAGGCGGCCAGTGTCGCATCGAGTTTCGTTTTCATCTCTTCTGCGAGTGCCGGGTCTTTTTCAGCAACAAGGTCGGCAAGGGACGCACCCGAGACATTGTTGCCAAGTGGGCTTGCATAGGAACCGAAATAGACGTTGCGGATGCCGACGACATCGTTCAGATGCGACATGTGCGTGTTGTCCGCGAAGCAGTCATGCTCTTCTTCCGGATCGTGCAGCAGCAGGCCGAGCTTGATACGCTCACCGGCAAGTTCCCCGTAGGAAAGCGAGCCCATGCCGGTGAGGATCGTTGCAAGACCGCCATTCTCACCCTTTGCCGCCAGTTCTTCGCGGGCTGCTCCGCCCGGCTCCCAGGCCGCGGCCATTTCTTCCAGGTCGGAAATCAGGAGATCGGTGACCGCCTGCAGGTACTGAATCCGGCGTTCGCAATTGCCGCCCGTGCAGTTTGCAGGATCGAAATCGGTCGCCGGACGCGCGCCTGCGCCCGGGCCGGTGCCATTGAGATCCTGACCCCAGAGCATGAATTCGATGGCGTGGTAACCGGTGACCACGTTGGCTTCGACTTCACCGGCTTCCTGCAACTGGTCGGCAAGGAGCGAGGCGGAGATGTTGCTGGCGTCGATCGTCTCGCCACCGGCTTTGAGCGACGGATTGGCGATCAGGTTGGCAGCATAGAACGGGTTTTCTTCCGACTCTTCGCCATAAGACGCATCGACATAATCGATCAGGCCTTCATCGAGCGGCCAGGCATTCACCTTGCCTTCCCAGTCGTCGACGATGGCGTTGCCGAAACGGTATGCTTCGGTCTGCTGGTACGGATTACGCGCTTCGATCCAAGCGGAACGCGCCATACATAAACTGGCGCGGCTCATCCATTCCACATACCTAAACTGGCGCGGCTCACCCGTTCCGCATACATAAACTGGCGCGGCTCACCCGTTCCGCATACATAAACTGGCGCGGCT
>JBCDEN010000312.1:0-5589 GCA_039179715.1 Pseudomonadota bacterium | reverse complement strand
CTATCCCGGGTGGGGCAAGCTGTTCCAGGGCATCCGCTACGTCCTGACGCGGCGCGGCCCGCTTTCGCTCAGCGTCAACCAGGCAGGCGGATTTGTGAAAAGCAACCCGGACACGCCGCGCCCGAACATGCAGCTTTATTTCTCGCCGGTCAGTTACACCAAGGCCCCGAAGGGCAAGCGCCCGCTCATGAACCCGGACCCGTTTCCCGGTTTTCTGCTCGGCATGCAGCCGACCCGTCCCACAAGCCGGGGCCACATCACGCTACGCTCAAGCGATCCCTTCGACACGCCGGAGATTCACCCGAATTCGCTCAGCACCAACCATGATCTGAATGAAATGATCGAAGGGTGCAGACTTATGCGGCAGATTGCCGGAACCCCCGCCATGCAAGCGATCATCGAAGAGGAAATCAGTCCGGGTCCCGCAGTTCAGTCGGACGAGGACATGCTGGAAGATGTCCGCAATCGCTGCTCCACGGTTTTCCACCCGGTCAGCACCTGCCGCATGGGTCCTGACGAGACGGAAAACGTGGTTGACCACAGGCTGAAGGTCCATGGCATCGAGGGCTTGCGCATTGTCGATGCCTCGATCTTTCCGACGGTCACCTCCGGCAACACCAATGCGCCGACGATCATGGTCGGTGAAAAGGGCGCGGACATGATCCTGGAAGACACCCGGGCGGCATAGAGGGAAAGATGCAATCAGACCTCTTCACCGACGACTGCAAGACGACACCCTATTGGCAGGATATCGCAGCGCAGGTCGACCTGCCCGAGACCCAGTTGCCCGGCGAGGTGGACGTCCTGGTTGTCGGTGCGGGTTATACCGGTCTCAATGCGGCGCTTCAAACCGCCCGCGAGGGCCTCGGCACTCTTGTTCTTGACGCTGAACAGCCCGGTTGGGGCTGTTCCATGCGCAACGGCGGCCAGCTCTCCACGAGCCTCAAACCATCTTTTTCCGCACTGTCAGGGAAGTACGGGCCCGATCTTGCAACGGACCTCTGCCGGGAAGGGCAGGCTTCGCTCGACTACATGCACGAATTGTCCGCGGATGCCGATCTTGACCTCGGCTTGAAGAAAGTCGGCCGCTTTCACGGGGCGCACAAGCCACACCTTTACGAAGCCCTTGCGCGCGAGTGCGACGCCGGGCATCCGGTCTGGAAGACCGATGCCTTCATGGTGCCGAAGACCGAAATGGCGTCCGAGCTTGGAACCGACGCCTATCATGGCGGCATGGTTCTTCCCCGCCATTGCAGTATTGATGTGTCCAGATACCTGCCCTCGCTCCTGCGCAAGGTAATCTCGGCGGGTGCCACCGTCGTCGGCAGTTGCCGCGCGCTGCAGCTTGAGCGCGACGGCAGCGGGTTCAAGGTTACGACCACACAAGGCACCTGCAAGGCCGGCAAGGTCATCCTGGCAACGAATGGCTACTCGGGACCGCTGTCACGCTGGCATCAGCGCAGGGTAATCCCGATCGGGTCCTACGTCATTGCAACGGAGGAAATCCCGCAGGACGCGATCGACCGGCTGTTTCCGACAGATCGCATGCTCTCCGACACGCGCAAGCTCGTCTACTACTACCGCCTGTCACCGGACCGGAAACGGGTGCTGTTCGGCGGGCGCGTCTCCTTGAGCGAAACCGATCCGCTGAAGAGCGCGGCAAAACTGCACCGGGACATGGCCGCGCTTTTTCCGGAGCTCGCGACGATCCGTGTCAGCCATGCCTGGATGGGCTTTGTCGGATACACTTTCGACACGCTCGCCCATTGCGGAGAGGACAACGGCCTTTACTTCGCAGCCGGGTATTGCGGATCGGGCGTCGGTATGGCCAGCTATCTCGGCATGCGCATGGGCCGGAAGGCCGCCGGTCTCGAGACCGCACCGTCGGCCTTCGAACACATCACCTACCCGACGCGCCCGCTCTATTCCGGCACGCCCTGGTTCCTGGCCCCCTCCGTGCTGGTCTACCGGATGAGGGACCGGCTCGGCATCTGACGCCTGGGTGTTGCGGGTCGAAACAAAAGAGCCCCACCTTGGTGGTGATCGGACGGGGTTTGTTGTGGCAATGCCGGGAATGGAAACATTGGGCGGGGGAAGCTGACTTTTGTTGCGCCGCGACGGAAACGGTTGCCCTGGATTCTCCCAATGCGTCCCAGGTTGTCAGATCCGACTCTTGCTGAGGTGGGTCGACGGGCAGCAGTCCGCTAGCAGGGCTGCGCAATTCGAATGCCGACACCTCGCGTTGCAATTGATATGACAAAGCAAACCCGCCTGTGCTTTCATGGTCCGCATGCAGCAAGACATGCCTTTTTCCACCAAGATACGCCTCAGGCAAATCCGCTGCTTCGTCACCGTTGCGCGAAAGAAGAGCTTTGTCCTGGCATCGGAGGAACTGGGCCTGACGCAGCCGGCCGTCAGCCGCAGTGTGCGCGAGCTGGAACATCTTCTCGGGCATGACCTCTTTGATCGTTCGACACGCGGTGCGGAAATGACGGAGCGTGGAAAGTCCTTTCTCGATGCCGCCGAATCCGGACTTCTGCAGATCTGGCAAGGTGCGAATGCCGTCATGGGCAATCTGGATTTGGTCGAAATGGTCAGGATCGGCGCTCTGCCGAATGTCTGCTCCCGGTTCCTGCCTCCAATTATCCGGCGCTTCAAGACGGAGCATCCGGGTGTGACCGTGCGCCTCGTGCCCGGCAACAACAACGATCTGCTGGCCGGTCTGCGCCGGGGTGAAACGGATTTTGTCATCGGTCGGCTGTCGACCAGCGAGGACATGAAGGGGCTCGCCTTCGAGGCACTGTTCGATGAACCGCTGATTTTCGTGGTCCGAGCGGGCCATCCGCTTGCCGCGGGCCGGTCGACACTTCAGGAAGCCGTTACCTATCCGCTGTTGCTGCCACCGGAGGGCACCGTGATCCGGCAGGAAGTGTCCCGCTTCTTCGCGGCGCACGGCGTGACACGGCTGGCAGATGTCATCGAAACCACCTCATCAGATTTCCAGCGCGCCTATCTGGAAGCGACCGATGCCGTTGCCGCGATACCACGCGGCGTCGTTCAGGTCGACCTGGACCGCGGCACGATGAGGCATCTGGATATCGGCGCCGAAGAGGAAATGCGTGGACCGGTCGGTTTGACGACCAATCCCGAACTGCGGCACGGCGCAGCCGCACAACAGCTTCTCAGGCTGATCAAGTCCGCCTAAATATATACCAAAATCGATATTTTAATTGCGCAATTACTCATTGGAATGAGCAATTTCGGCATGTTATTTTTCTGTCAGCTTGAGATTTCAGGGAGGAGCAATCATGCAACAGTTCAAGACAGTCCTGGCTGCCGCCGCGATTTCGGTATCGGCGTCGTTCGCGCAAGCCCAGTCTTTCAGCCTCGAAGGCGGCGGAGCGGCTTCGCTCACCGGCATCGTGCCGCAAACCTATGCGCAATTCGCAGCCGACGAAGGGATAAATCTGCAGGTTGTCCTGGGTCAGACGCTGACACGTTCGGCGCTCAAGCTTGCAGCCGGACGCATCGACATGGCGGTTGTGCCGCCACCCGCTTTCCGGGCGATGACCAAGGGCAAGGGTCCTTACGCCAAGAATGCCGACCAGGCCATGAAACTGGCAGGCGATGTCCGCTCCCTGTTCGGTTTTCCGGGCGGCACGTTTCATGCCATCGCCTGGGCCGACAGCGGCATCGAGACATGGCCGGATCTTGCCGATAAACGCGTTTACATCGGCCCGCCCGCCGGCGCTGCCAGCAGTCAGATGCAAGGGCTTGTCGAACTTGCCTCCGGCGGCCTCAAGGCGGGTGACAATTACGATGGCATCCGAGCACCCTGGAGCGCTGCACAACAATCGTTCCAGGACGGCCAGTATGATGTCTATATCGCGTCAGCAGCCGTCGGCAGCCAGGCACTCAACGAACTCAGCCTGCAGCGCGAAATCCGTATCCTGGGCGTTCCTGAGGATCTCCTCGGGGGCGATGGGTGGGCGAACCTGCTCACGCAGGGCGCATTGACCCCGTCGGCGATCCCGTCGGGAACCTATTCCGGACAGGCGAACGGCGATGAGGATCTGGTTACGGTCGCGACATCAATGATAATGGCGGTGCACAAGGACATGGACGACGATGCCGCCTACGGGCTGACCAAGGCCTATTGGGAAAACCTCGATGCCATGATGAACGCCAATGCGCTCATGCGGTCCATCAATCCAGATGATCCGTTCGCCGGCCTGAACGCGCCCCTGCATCCCGGCGCTGTCAAATACTATCAGGAAGCCGGGATCGAGATCCCCGAGAACCTTATGCCGCAATAAGGCCGGGGCCGGCAGCGGCGTTGGTGTGCACAACGCCGCCGCACACCTGATCCAGACAACTCAAATTGCGATCCGGGAGAACGGGATCATGACCAGCGAGTCAACGTTTGTATTGCGCATAGCAGGATATTCGGTGTTCACGATCGGGCTCGCAATCGCACTGGCCGGGTTGGCCAATGTCCTGCCCACCTATAACGTGTTGCCGAGGATCGGTCCGTTCCCGGTGGAATGGTTCCGCCCGCTGTTCTACTGGCTGTCCATCCTGGTGTTTCTCGCCGGGGACGCGGAGCGACGTGCCCAGGCAGGCCACATCGGTATTGTGCACTTTGTCGCTTACACCGTTGCCTTTGCCGCAATCAGCTATGTCTGCTGGGATTATTACCGGATTGGCCAGATCATCGCCAATTCAGTGATGTTTTTCGGGCCGCGGGAAATGTATGTCTCGCTTGTCGCGGCGGCGATATCTCTCTGGGCCTGCTGGATCCTTTGGGGCGCGCCGATTGCTATCATCGGCGGCCTGGCGTTGTTGTACCTCGCGACAGGGCAATATTGGCCCGGTCCGCTTCAGACGGCTCCCTCCGACATCTACGACACCATCTCTGCCAACATATGGTACGACAGCGCCCAGGGTATTCTCGGCTCGATCATGGGTGTCGTCCTGACCACAGTGCTGCCTTTCATCATCCTCGGCAGCATCCTGGAGGGGTGCGGCGCAGGCGGGTCGATGATCCGGATCTCGTTTCACCTGATGAAAAAGTTCAAGGGTGGTCCGGCTTATGCCGCCATTCTTGCCTCGGCGCTTTTCGGCACGGTTTCGGGGTCAGCCGTCGCGAATGTGGTCGGAACGGGTGTTGTCACAATCCCGATGATCCGGAAACGCGGATTCAATTCCAATTTCGCCGGCGCGGTCGAGGCAACCGCCTCGACTGGAGGACAGATTTTGCCGCCGATCATGGGTGCCGCTGCCCTGGTCATGGCCGACATCGTCGGCGTCAGCTACCTGACCGTCATCCTGGCAGTCATTATTCCAGCGATTGCCTATTACATGTCGTTGTTCCTTGCGGTCTTCTTCGAGGCACAGAAGCTGAACATCGAGGTTACGGACGATGATATCGATGTCGCCTCGCCGAGTGGTCAGGACTGGCTCAACATGCTTCTGGTTTTCGGGCCGATCGCAATCATCGTCTGGTTGCTGGTCAGCGGCCTTTCGGCAGCAGGAGCCTCGATTGCGGCGATTTTGCTGCTGATTCCGATGAGCTTCCTCAACCCCGAT
>JBCDEN010000079.1:0-10194 GCA_039179715.1 Pseudomonadota bacterium | reverse complement strand
TGAACCTGCCGGCGGACGGCGACAGACACAGCTATTCGACAAGCGAGTTGGAGCAATGCCTCACAGCGATGGACCGCCGGCTGGCGAAGAACGGACTGACGCTGCTCAGGGACGGGGACGCCCGGAACCTGACGGCGCCGGACGGTTTCAACACACTCTTTCCCGCGACAGGAGGGGCGCTTTACGGCCAGGCCTCGCACGGGTGGATGGCTTCGTTCAGCCGGCCGGGAACGAAGGGCAGGCTGGCGGGCCTCTACCTGGCCGGAGGCAGCGTGCATCCGGGGCCGGGGATACCGATGGCCGCCCTGTCGGGGAAACTGGCCGCCGATCAGGTGATGGCGGATGCCGCTTTGACCGGCCGGTCCCGTCCGGCGGTTATCAGTGGTGGTATGTCGACGCGACCAGCGACTGCGGCAGTTTCGCCCTCACGGTCATCGCCTTCATAGGCTCGGTGTTCTCTCCCTACTACCATTTCTCCGGGCGAAAGGCGCCGGAGAACCATGTCGCCTTCAACGTGGCGTTCTACAATCCCTCGGGAAGTGTCTGGGCCATGACGGAGCGCGGCTCTGATAGTCTCATCCGCACCTGCGAAGGCCTCCGGATTGGCAACAGCGGATTGACCTGGTCCAACGGAGGACTGGAGCTGGAATTCGAGGAAACGGCGCTTCCCTGGCCCGGTCACCGGTTCTTGCCAAGGCGCTTCAGCGGCCGCATTCGCGTTGAGCCCGACTTCCTGCATGCGAATTCCTTCGATCTGGATGCGGACGGCCGCCATGTCTGGTGGCCGCGCGTTCCCCAGGCGCGCGTGAAGGTCAACTGCGATCTCCTGCCGAACGGTGGCTGGGAAGGCGAGGGGTATCACGACGTCAATTTCGGGTCTCGGCCGCTTGAGACGGATTTCGTCGCCTGGGACTGGGCGCGGGGTCGGGCGCGGAACAACAGGACGGTTGTTCTTTATGACGCGGAGATGCGAAGCGGCGGACAACGCACTCTCGGCCTTGCCTTTTCCGCCGCAGGTGCCGCCGAACCGATCGATCTGCCGCAGCGCAGAGCCTTGCCGCGCGGGGCCTGGGGTGTGCGCGGCGGCATTCACTGCGATGCCTCGGCAACGCCGACAAGATCGAGGCGGCTGGAGGACACGCCCTTCTATACACGCTCGCTCGTGGAAACGACCCTCGCGGGAGAGCCTCTTAAAATGGTGCACGAGACCCTTGATTGCAGGCGTCTTGCCAATCCGGCGGTGCGGATGATGCTGCCTTTCAGGATGCCCAGGAACTCTAGGTGATGGACTCATAAATGAGGCCGAAAGGGTTTGAGGTGGCTTGCTTCACGTCAAGGCGCGGAAGCGCAGGAAATGTTCTTCATTTTCAAGCCTTTCGCAACGCGGAGGAGGCGCAAGCCGGTCAAATCCGAAGGACATGGAAATGGCTTCCCCCCGTGGCGTCAGCGCGCTTGACCGGGCAGGAAGCCCGCTCCGCGCACCCTTCCTAACGGGATGTCGCCATTTCGCATGCCATTTCAGTCTCATTTATGGGTCCATCACCTAGGGTACGGATCCGGCCGGCGATGCCGGTCAGGTGAGTCTTGCCGCCCTTTGCCGTGCGGCCAGTTTGTGGAAGCGCAGATCCTGCCGGCTTTCGTTCTGCAACCGGATCAAGACGCACAACAGACGTTCCGGTGTGGAGGCCTCGGACAATCCGTTCGACTGAACCGATCTTTTCGCCTTTGCGATGGAAAAGGACCGGGCAGCGGCATCGACGAGGCCGGCAGCCGACGGGTCGGCCGTCGCTTGCCTTGCCTGCTTGGCGCTCGCGCTCCGATCCGTGGCCGGCCGGCGCGCGGCTGCCAGAAGCGAGACCTTTCGCATCAGGCCCGTATGTGCCCTTTGCGTCACGCTGTCATATCCGTTTGCAACGATCTCGGTGCCGATTTCCTCATAGATGAGAGCCGCGGAACGGATCGCATGCCGGCAATCGGGCGGAAGGGCGGCAATCCCGGCATGGCCGAGACGGTAGTGGCTTTCGGCTTCCTGCAACAGGCGCTTTATCACTTCGCCCAGTTCGGGAGAGAAACGGGGTGACACGAGAAACGTATCGGGATTGATCCCGTGCTGGTCGAGCCAGTCCGCGGGCAGATAAATCCGGCCATTGCGTGCATCTTCGCCGACATCCCTGGCGATGTTCGTGAGTTGCATGGCGATGCCGAGATCTGCAGCTCGGGCAAGATGCTGTGTTTCGCCCGTGCGCATGATGAGCGACATCATCAGGCCGACCGTGGCGGCAACACCTGTTGCATATTCCTTGACGTCCGCAAGCGTCTGGTAGTGCCGCCCGGCGATATCCATCTCAAACCCGTCCAGCAGGGCGGCAGGGATACATTGGGGTATGGCGTAATCCGTTACCGTCTTTTGAAAGGCCCGGTCGCAAGGATAGTCTGCCGGAGTACCCCGGTAGATCAGATCCAGCCTGTGTCTCAGCTGTTCGAGCGAGTGCCGGTCCGAGCGGGGATCGTCGATCAGGTCGTCCGAATGGCGGCAGAAAGCATAGAGCGCAACCGCTGCCTTTCGGGTTTCGGGCGGCAGGAGCAGGGAGGCAAGGTGAAAGGATTTGGAGCCTTTGCGAATGGCCGCGGTGCAGGCATTCAAATCGCTGCGGTAGCGCGAAAGCCCGTAGCGCCGGTCGGATGAATCCAGCGAACTCCTTGCGTGAAGCGCAAAAGGTTCAAATCCTTCCAGCGCGCTCGGGTTGACCTTGTTCATCGAGGCTCTCCCGCCGTTTGCGCGGACGCAACCAGGGCCGTGGGATCGGGGACGAGATCCGCCACGATCTGCGCCGAGCAAACAACACCCGGCAGTCCGGCACCCGGATGGGTTCCGGCGCCGCACAAATAGAGGTTTTCCAGTTCTTCGCTCTTGTTGTGAGGCCGGAACCAGGAGCTCTGGAGCAGTTTGGGTTCAAAGGAAAAGGCAGCACCCTGCCAGGACAGGAGACGCTCGCGAAAGTCGACCGGCGTCAGCACCCTGGAACTTACAACGTGTTTGGACAGGTCCGGCAACACCGTTGCTTCGAGTTGTGCAGCAATTTTCTGACGGTAGTTTTCGGCAAATGCCTCCCACTGCGTCCCGCTCTCCAGATTGGGGACGGGGCTGAGGACATAAAAAGCGTCGCAGCCTTGCGGAGCGACGGACGGATCGTTGGCCGAGGGGCGGTGCAGGTAGAGACTGAAGTCTTCGGCCAGGTGCTTCCTGATGAAGATATCTTCCAGCAACCCCTTGTAGCGGGGTCCGAACAGCATCGTGTGATGACCGATGTCGTCATAGCGGCGGTCGGTGCCGAAATACCAGACGAACAGGCTCATGGAAAAATCACCGCGCTTGATCTTGGCATCGGTCCAGCGCTTGCGCGGATAGTCCTTCAGAAGCTTGCCGTATGTCATCGCGGAATCGCAATTCGACACCACGATGTCCGCCGAAACCGTTTCGCCCGATGCAAGGCGGACACCTGTCGCCCTGTTTCCTTCCGTCAGGATGGATTCCACGGTCTCGTTGAGCCTGACCGTGCCGTTGTTCTTTTCCACGAGGCCGGCTATTCCGCTGGCCAGCTTGTTCGTTCCGCCCATTGCAAAATGAACGCCGTGCTTGCTCTCAAGATGCGCGATCAGGCAGTAAAAGGATGTTGTCGTGAACGGATTTCCGCCGATAAGAAGCGGATGAAATGAAAAAACAGATCTCAGTTTGTCACTTTTGAAGTGCTTCTTGACGACGCTGTAGACCGATCTGTATCCGCCCAGCCTGATGAGCTGCGCGAAGGTGCTCAGCGTGAAGGCGAGGCTGTGAAACGGCTTGTCGGCAAGTTCCAGGAAAGCGTATTCGTAAATCTGCCTGCTTTCTTCCATGAAGCTGCGATATCCAGCGACATCATCGGGCTCGAACCGGGCAATCTCCGCTTCCATGGCAGCCTGGTCTCCAGAATAGGTGAACACCGAGCCATCGGAGAAACGGATCTTGTAGAAAGGATTGTTTGGTCGAATGTCGAGATCGTCCGACAGCTTGCCGCCGCAATCCTCCCAGAGTTTTTCGAACAGCCATGGCGCTGTAATGATCGTTGGACCGGCATCAAAGGTGAACCCGTCCTGCCGGTAGGCATAGGCGCGCCCTCCCGGCCTGTCCAACGGATCGAACACCGTTACCCTGTAGCCGCGTCTGCCGAGCAGGGCCGCGGCCGCCAGGCCGCCGACGCCCGCACCGATCACGACGGCATGAGGCGCGGCTGACTTGCTGGTGCTGGTCATCGTTGACGGAATGTCCGGCGCAACGTTCACGCTCGTTCTCCTTTCCCGATGGATCCGACCTGGCTGGACAACCGGGTGTCAATCAGGCTCTTCCCTTGTGTAAATTTTAGTTTACACTTTTCTGCCTGAGAAAGAAGGCCTGTTTCAGATTATTCTGCGGCATCCAGGTCGAGAGACCTGTTGCTGCGAGGTCTTGCGGTCCTGTTCACGAAGCGACGGCTGACTTGATGGCGATGGTAGAAGATCAGTGCGAGACCGGTGGCAAGGGGGATTGCCCAAAGCCCCGGCGCAAGCGCCAGTTCCGGCATGAGCCGCACCGCGCCGAAGGCGAAGAAGGCCGTATAGACCGAGATCCCTGTCCCGACGATTGCCTTGATATGTTCCAGCAGCCACTCGACCGGACCCGGGTCACTCTTGAGCAGAAACCAGACATTTGTCGCGACCGTTGCAAAACCGACCATGGAAATGCCGATCATCATGGGTTGCGCGATCAGGACGCCCTGAACCGCACAGTTTGCAGAGGCGATGAAGAGCGCGGCCTGCAGGCCCCAGTTCAGGGGCGTCTGGTTCTTGCGCTGATCCCGTTTGTTCACGGCGCAAAGCCAGCCGTACCAGGCGAGGTTGACAGTCAGCAGCCCGAGATAAAGCATCATCCAGCCGAATATCCCGCGCACGAGAACCGGATCGGAAAAGTCCTCATGGTGGACGAGATGGGGATGGGTGGCCATCGGGGCAATCAGCGAAAGCGTTGCCATCAGCATTGCGACAGTGCCGGTGAACAACATGGCGGCCGCGAAAAGCCGGCCCCACCACCGGTGTCTTTCCCCACCCTTCCTGGCAAAAACCGGAATCCAGAAGCCAATCAGTCCAGGCGCACCCGTTGCGATATGAAGCGCGATAAAGACTTTGAAGAGGTCATATACGCTCATGGGTACATTTCTCCCGTGATGGCCTGCAGAACGTTGAGTGGCGGAGCGAAAGAATGACAACAGCTGACATCTATGTTCCCCCGCGTCCGTCGCGCCTGCCGCCCGTCATGGCGCTTTTGCGCACGGTCTGGAACGGGGAAGGAGACCTTCTCAGTCTGCTGCCAGGTGCCGCCTTTGCCATGGATGCCGGGGAACTCGGCTATTCGCGGCGTTCGATCAAACTGTTCAACGACCCGGAGCTGGTGCGGCAGATCCTTCACGACGCGGAGGGCATCTTTCCCAAGAGCGATCTCATGGTGGGGGCGCTGGAAGCGCTGATCGGCGATTCCATTTTTGTCTCCGATGGTGCGAAGTGGCGGCGGCAGCGGGCGATGATCGACCCGGCGTTTTCCAAGATGCGCCTGACACATGCCTTCAAGGCGATGCGGGAGGCCGTTGACGACTATATCGAACGTCTTCGTTCGAGTGCCGCGCGCGGCGAGGTTCTCTCGCTCGACCGGATCATGAGCGAGCTCACGGCGGACATCATTTGCAGGACGGTGTTTTCGACATCTCTCGATACGAAGATTTCCAGGGACGTGTTCGACGATTTCGAGGTTTTTGAACGCGGTGTCGCGCAAGTGAAGATCTGGCGTCTGATCATGGACCCGGCCTGGACGAAAGTGCCCCAGAGCGAAGATGTGCTGGCGGCGTGCAAACGCATCCGGCATCATCTCGGCGGGCTGATCGATACCCATACCGGCCCCCATACTGGCCCTGGGGCCGGCCGTTTCGACGACATCGCCAGCGCCGTTATCGCCGCCCGGGATGCAGAAACCGGTCAGCCGTTCACGCGCGATGAACTGATTGATCAGCTCGGGGTGTTTTTTCTCGCTGGGCACGAGACGACGGCCAGTGCGCTCACCTGGGCGTTCTACATGCTCGCCATGTGTCCCGACGCGCTCGCGCGGTTGCGAACCGAAGTCGACACCGTCAGCGAAGACGACGACATCGGTTTCGAGGCGACGCGCACGCTCACCTATACAAGGTCCGTTTTCAAGGAGACCCTGCGGCTCTATCCGCCGATCACCTTCATGCCGCGTGTGGCAATGAAAGCAACGCGGATCGGCAGCTACAAGGTGCGCCGGGGCGCGCTCCTGATGATCTCGCCTTGGACATTGCAACGGCACACGCGCTACTGGCCCGAGCCGGATCGCTTTGATCCCGACCGCTTCATGCCGGGGCGGGAGAAGGAGGTGCTGCCCGGAACCTATATTCCCTTCGGATCGGGTCCACATACCTGTGTCGGCGCAGGTTTTGCTGCGGTCGAAAGCGCATTGATCCTCGCTCGCCTTACGCGGGCGTTCGACTTCGTTCCGGAAGGAAGCGCAGTGGTGAAGCCGGCGGCGCGGCTGACGACGCGGCCTTCCCAGGAAGTCTATGTGCGGGTCAAGAACAGGAGCCATGGGCGCTAACGGGTTTGGCGGCGTGAACTGATTCACCGCGTTGCATTTCGATCATCGGGGGCCAGGCAATGTCGCTCGTTGCCGCCTCGCCGAAGCTTCGGCCGCGTAACATGACCTGCTTGAGAACCGGCCACGAATAAGGTGTCATGAGCGGAAACGGCAACGGATCGGCAAAGGACCAAAGCACGTCCCGGGCGCTCAGCATGGCACGAAGATTGCTCAAGGCCGTTTTGGGCCGGAAGATGTTGCCGTAGACCTGCAGTAGCGTCGTGTGCCCTTCCTGAAACCGCTTTTCCGCTTTCAGTCCCACCGGTGCTGCCGTATCGAAGCCGGTTATTGCCTCGGCAATGGCGGCAGGCTCCATGAAATGAATGCCGCTGGTGAGGCGCGGGTTGCATTCCAGCGGCCAGGGCGTGCCGTCTTCATCCACGATGAAGTCGAAGGCCAGGAAATAGGAATGGTTGCCGGCCCGGGCGAAGCCGGCAACCCATTCTTGCACCTGGTGCAGATCATCCACGCGCTGAAAGCAAACAGCCACCGTTCCGGCAAGGACAAGTCCTTCATAGGTGACATGGGCGAGTATCTCGCCATCGCGGCAGAGGCTCAACGTGCTGACCTCGCGTCCGAATATCCGCGTCTGAACGATCGCATCGGCGTTGCCAGGCGTCTTGTCCGGGAGGGTCTCGGGTTTCAGCATGCGCAGGTGCTGGCCGGAGCAGCCCAGTCTCGGTTTCACAACGGTCGCGACCGTCGCGGCAAGCTCGCGCGCCATGACCTCCGAGGCAAGATACGTTTCGGGGACCGTCAGCCCCGCGTCCCCGGCGATGCGGTTGAAGGTGTATTTGTCATGAAGACGCTGAAGGACATCGTTCGGGAGTGCGAACAGCCGCGTTTCCCCCGGCAGCTTGTCCTTGAGCAGGCTGACATGAAGGGCTTCTTCGGAAACAGGCAGGATCAGGTCGACCTCTTCCCGTGCGACGATGTCGAGCAGGCAGGAAAGATATTCTTGCTGATGGCTGTGCGGCGACGGTGTCTGAAACGTCTTGTCAACGGTGCCAGACGCCCGGCAAAGGTGAAAGGCGAACGGTTCGGCGACCAGCACCCGGCATCCGGCCCCGTTCAGCGCGCGCGCAAGCTCCAGCGCTTTCGGCAGACGGCCGAGCGTAAGCAGGACGGTTATGCTCTTGCCGTTCGACATGACCCATATCCCAAAATCTCGACGCTTGCGGCGGATCGCCCGCTCCTCGATACGGCGCGTAAGGCCGCCTCCTGATGTCTCATGCCGCGTCCGCTCCGTTCGAGTGGCCGTTTGCAAGAACGCTCCCGATCCAGTTCCGAACCCTGTCCGCATCGCATTCATGAACGAGGTGTCCGCCAGTTGCGGTCAGTGTCAGGCTGCCGTGTTGCGCAAGGCCTGCGGCTCTTTTGGAGCTGGAGGCGGGGACCATCGGATCGTCTTCGGCCGCGAACAGGTCGAGCGGCGTTGAAAGACGCCGCAGCATTGCACTCAAGTGCGAAAGGTCCCAGGAGGCCATCATGCCGAGGGCCCCCCGCACATGTCCGGCCGATCCCAGCAGCCTGCGATAGATCGCCTCGCCGTGGCTGTCGATCGGAGACCCGGTTGCGGTCAGAAGGTTGTGACCCAGAGGTGTCGACTTGGCCAGCATCGAGAACATGGAGGCCGACAGGGGATTTGCGAACAGCGCCTTTGCCATTGGCGACAGGAAGCGGTTCCCGCGGATCGGCTTCAGAGCACCGTTGATCCCAAGGACGCGATGGGACCCCCGCAGGGGATCCTGCAGCGCTCTTTTTGCGGCCGAAACAAGAGAGACACCAATGACGGCACCGGCCGAATGGCCGATGATCATCTGTGGCTGAAGGGACAGCGTGTTCATGAGCGAGCGGATCGAGGTGGTCATGCCTTCAAGAGAAAGATCCGGCGGTGCGGTCGGGCGCGTGAACCCATGGCATGGAAGATCCGGTATGATCAGCCTGAAGCGGTTGTCGAGCAGCGGTGCCAGATTGCGCCACGAGAATGAAGCGGCGCCGGTTCCGTGGATCAGCACGACGCACGGTGCGCCCGGCGGTCCGAGATCCTGCACATGCCAGCGGTAGCCTCCGGCCTCGGTAAAGCGGCTGGCTTCGCGAAACGGCCAGTCCTGCCCGTCTCTTTCCCAGTCCAGCCAGTCGCGGTCCCGCGTCATGCCCTGACCTCCTGAAGGGACGCATTCACGACGTCCGACATCGATCCGGCGTCCGCATGACGCAGGAAGTGAAGGTCCGCTCCCATCGTTTCGGCAAGCGATGCGACGGCGTCGCGCGGACGGCGGGCAATATCGATGCAGATCGAGCGCATCTCCAGGCTCCGGTATTGACCGGCAACGCGTCCGAGCTCTTCCTGCGCAAGGGTCCTGTCCGCTTCTCCGTTGCGCGCGATGTTGCCGCGGCCGTCGGTCAACAGCACCAAAACAGGCGTGCTGCCCTGCCGGCGGACGGACAAGGCAAGTTCCAGCCCTTTCTCCAGTCCGGAAACAAGCGGCGTCGGGCCGCCACCCGGAAGGCCGGCAAGTTTGCGTTTGGCCATGACCAGCGAGCGTGTCGGCGGCAGCACGGTTTCAGCGCCCCTGCCTCGGAAGGCAATCATGGCAACTTCATCGCGGCGCACATAACACCTTGAAAGCAGGTGTTCGATCGCCCCCTTGGTTTCTCCAAGGCGCTCAAGGGCCGTCGACCCGGAGGCGTCGACCATGAAGATGGCTGTGGACGGTGTTTCGTGGCGCAGACGCTGGAAGCGGTAGTCATCCCGCGTGATCAGGGCACGGGGCTGTCGCGCGGGGCGTTTGTCCCGATCAGACAGGCGGGCCAGCAACAAGGCCCGGTTCTGGCTGCGGATCACCTGCCAGGGTGCCGCAGCGCGCAACGTCGCGATGATATTCGGCCGGGCATCGGGGAACGGCGCCGTTCGGGACACCGAAACAGGCCGGCCGCGGCGGGCATTTTTCTGGGGTGTCCCCGCCTTTCCCGTCCGGTTGTTCCGGGATCGGAGCGGATTGCCGCCCGTGAGTTCGGGCAGGCCCGAGATCCTGCCGGCCTCAACCGCGGCAAGCAATTCCGTCAATCCGCTCAGGTCTTGCGCAGGACCGGTGCGGCCGCTGTCTTCAGCTTCCGGCTGCGCGGACTGAGGCTGAGGGGTTTCGCAGGCTTCGGGGGGCGTATGTTCGGCGGATTCGGGCGCTTGTTCGTCTTCCGCTGGCGTGTGTGCCTGCAGTTGCGCGCCGAGGCACAGACGCAACGCGGCGAGCGCATCCGTTTCGCTGACGCTGTCTTTCCCTTCCATTGCCGCCAGCATGCGGCTGACCATGGCGAGATAGCGCAACCGGCGCAAAGAGGAACAGCCGAAAGCGCTCAGGACCTGCGAGAGCAACTCGGTGAAGACTGCGCCAATTTCAACCTCAAGCCAGGTCCGCGACGACTGCGGTTGCGGCTCCGGGGAGGTGCCGGCAACGTCGCGCCAGGCGACTGTACTCAGA
>JBCDEN010000493.1:0-3832 GCA_039179715.1 Pseudomonadota bacterium | reverse complement strand
GCCGGAGATCACATCGCCCTCGAACGCCTGACCCTAACCGAGGTGTTCCGGCAACTCGATCATTTCGGCGCGCTGCACGAATTCGATTTCGAGGCGGTTTCCATCTACGTACTGCGCTGGGTGATCGTCGAGCGCTGGTCCCGTTATGGCGAGGAAGATGCAAGGACCCGGTTGCAGGCGCTTGTCTCTGCAGCGCTCAGCGGCACTGAAACACCGGAAACGATCGCCGCGAACAATGACTTTCTTTCAGACAGAACACCATCTCTAGAGGGAGCCTCTTCATGACAAGCCATGTCCAGCTTCCGGAACCGACTGCCCGGATCATCGCCGTTCAGGATGACCTGGTGACACTTGCGCCGCTTGAGAACGCACCGCTGATCAAGAACGAAGTGGTCTACATCATTCCGCACGGACCTGAGCGCGACGGCAAGCCGCGCGAATATCTCAAGGCCGAGGTGCTGCGCGTGCGCGGCAAGTCGGCGGAGGCGCAGGTGTTTGAAAGCACCGCCGGTGTCAGGGTTGGCGACAAGGTCATCCAGAGCGGCGAAATGCTGTCGGTTGCCCTTGGCCCTGGTTTGCTCAGTACGGTTTTCGACGGTCTGCAGAACCCGCTTGCCGACATCGCCGCCGAACACGGGTTTTTCCTGCCGCGTGGTGTTCTGACCAACGTTCTCGATGAGAACAGGAAATGGGCCTTCGAGCCAAAAGTGAAGGCCGGTGATCCGGTCAAGGCGGGCGACACGCTGGGCACCGTTCCCGAAGGCCGCTTTGAACACAAGGTCATGGTCCCGTTTTCCCTGCGCGGCAACTGGTCTGTCGAGCGCGTTCGCGAAGGCACCTTCACGATCAGCGAAATTGTCGTCACCCTCAAGAACGATCGCGGCGAAACCCGCGATCTGACCATGGTTCAGCACTGGCCGGTACGGCGTGCGATTCCGGAGGGTCTGGTCAAGGCCGGGCAGAGCGAGCGCCTTTATCCGAGTGAGCCGCTCATCACGACCTTGCGCCTGGTCGACACGTTCTTTCCGATTGCACGCGGTGGCATGGGCTGCATTCCCGGCCCGTTCGGCGCGGGAAAGACGGTTCTGCAATCGCTGATCTCGCGCTTCTCTGCGGTCAATATCGTGATCGTGGTCGCCTGCGGCGAGCGCGCCGGCGAAGTCGTGGAAACCATCACCGAATTCCCGCATCAGCCGGACCCGTCGGGCGACGGCACGCTGATGGACCGGACGGTTATCATCTGCAACACGTCGTCCATGCCGGTGGCCGCGCGCGAGGCGTCAATCTATACCGGCATCACGCTTGGCGAATACTACCGGCAGATGGGATATGACGTCCTCCTGATCGCGGACAGCACGTCGCGCTGGGCTCAGGCGATGCGCGAGACTTCCGGCCGCCTGGAGGAAATCCCGGGCGAGGAGGCCTTCCCCGCCTATCTCGATTCCTCGATCAAGGGCATCTACGAACGGGCCGGTGTTCTGAAGACCGCCACCGGGGATACTGGCAGCCTGACCATGATCGGAACCGTGTCGCCTGCCGGCGGCAATTTCGAGGAGCCGGTGACGCAGTCGACGCTCGGCACCGTCAAGACCTTTCTCGGGCTTTCGTCGGAACGCGCCTACAAGCGCTTTTATCCGGCGGTCGATCCTCTCTTGTCCTGGTCCCGATACCATACCCAGCTCGGTGACTGGTATGCGGACAACATCGGTCCCGACTGGGTGCCGAAGGTCGAGGAGATGATTGATCTCCTGCGCAAGGGCGACGAGATCACCCGGATGATGCAGGTCACCGGTGAGGAAGGCGTTTCCACCGAGGATTTTGTGCTGCAGCAAAAGGCGCTGTTTCTCGACATGGTCTATCTCCAGCAGGATGCCTTCGACGATGTCGATGTCTCCGCGCCTCTGGCGCGTCAGCAGGAGACCTTCAACCTTGTCTACGGGATTGCGACGACCGAATTTGCCTTCGAGGACAAGGACGCGGTGCGCAAGTTCTTCACCGAACAGACATCGCTGTTCAAGAACCTCAACTACGCCGCCGACGGCAGCAACGAACGCGAGGAACTGCGCACACGCATCGACTCGCTGCTGCATCAGGCTCCGGGCGTTCTCGATGCGGCTGGGTCTGCCTGATCGCTGGAAACGGGCGCGGCTTTACTCAGTGGCATGTAAACGCACGCGCCATGTCGTTTGGCGTGCAAAATTGCATCGAAATGGGGCTTGACCAAAAAATAGTCTTGACCAGTGGTGCGGCAGCTTTCTAAATTTTCTTGACCAATTGGTCAGATCGATTGTTGAGAAGGCAAAATGCCCCTACGGTTGGTCTTTACCGATTTGCTGCGGCCCGGAAGAGCGGTTGGGACCCGTTTGTCCGCACGGTCTGCAGATGTGCACATAACCAGAGAAGGATCCGGCCGGATGAGCAGGATCCATAACCAGTAGGGGAATGGCAATGAAGACGTTGAAAAGTCTTGCGCTTGTATCTGCATTGGGAGCAGGCCTGATTTCAGGTGCGGCCCAGGCGGCAGACGAGCTGACTTTGCAGCTCAAGTGGGTCACTCAAGGCCAGTTTGCAGGTTACTATGTCGCGAAAGACAAGGGCTTTTATGACGAGGAAGGACTTGATGTCACCATCAAGCCGGGCGGTCCGGATATCGCGCCGCCGCAGGTGATTGCCGGTGGTGGCGCCGACGTGATCATCGACTGGATGCCGTCGGCCCTGGCCTCGCGCGAAAAGGGTGTGCCGCTTGTCAACATCGCACAGCCGTTCAAGAAATCGGGCATGATGCTGACCTGCCGCAAGGATACCGGAATTGCGTCGCCTGAAGACTTCAAGGGCAAGACGCTTGGCGTCTGGTTCTTCGGCAATGAGTATCCGTTCCTGTCCTGGATGAGCCAGCTCGGCATTCCGACCGACGGCAGTGATGGCGGCGTGACGGTTCTGAAGCAGGGCTTCAACGTTGATCCGATCCTGCAGAAGCAGGCCGACTGCATCTCGACCATGACCTACAACGAATTTTGGCAGGTGATCGACGCAGGCATTCCAGAAGAAGAACTCGTGGTCTTCAAGTATGAAGACCAGGGTGTCGCGACGCTGGAAGACGGTCTCTATGTTCTGGAAGACAGCCTGGAAGATCCGGAGATGGTCGACAAGCTGGCCCGGTTCGTGCGCGCGTCCATGAAGGGTTGGGCTTACGCGGCTGAAAACCCGGAAGAAGCTGCGGAAATCGTACTGGAAAACGATGCCACGGGTGCCCAAACCGAAAAACATCAGATCCGTATGGTTGGTGAGATCATCAAGCTGGTCGACGGCTCCGACGGGAAGCTGGACACGAGTGCGTATGATCGCACGGTCAAGTCCCTGCTTGCCGGCGGTTCCGATCCGGTTATCACCAAGGAGCCGGAAGGGGCAACCTCCACGGCGGTGACGGACAAGCTCTAAGACTGTTCGGAAAATCTCACACAAGCGACGAAAAGGCCGCCTGCCAAGGCGGCCTTTTTGCATTAAAAGGGATGATCCGCGCAGCCACATGAACTTGAACGCAGCGCCGTGGGGGCAATGCCGATGAAGAAGACTGCTGTTGTGCTCGGAGCCTATGGTTTCATCGGGGCGGCTTGTGCAAAGGCGCTGCTAAGCCAGGGTTTTTCCGTCACGGGCGTTGGCCGTTCGCGGCAGGCGGCGGCGAAAACACTGACCGGTATCGACTGGGTTTTCAGGGACATTGCCGATGTTTCCGCGAGCGACTGGAAGAGCCTGCTTCACGGCGCGGATGTTGTCGTCAATGCATCAGGTGCCCTGCAGGACGGGGCACGCGACAATCTGACCGCCATCCACG
>JBCDEN010000304.1:0-5675 GCA_039179715.1 Pseudomonadota bacterium | reverse complement strand
TCCGGCGTCGTCAGCAGGATGTCCGGCGGATTGAGTTTCTGGCGTTGACGGTTGTGAGACGGCGTGTCGCCGGTCCGTGTTTCCAGCTTGATGGGCAATCCCATTTCGGCAACGGGCGCTTCCAGGTTGCGCGCGATATCGACCGCCAGCGCCTTGAGCGGGGAGATGTAGAGCGTGTGAACGCCGCCGCCGGCCTGACCGGGCTTCACCTTGCCGCGCATGTCCAGTTCAACGAGGCTTGGCAGGAACCCGGCAAGCGTCTTGCCAGCGCCGGTCGGGGCGATGAGCAGCGTCGAATGACCCTGCGCCAGATGATCGATCAGCTGCAGCTGATGCGGCCTGGCGGCCCAGCCCCTGGAGGCAAACCAGCTCTGAAATCGATTGGGTAACAGCGCAGCGTCCATCAGGCAGTTTTAGGATAGCAGCCCGAAAAAGGCGAGGGGGCGCAGCTAAAAATGTTCACTTTGTGTTCTATTGCACGCCGGCCTCTTGAATATGCAGCCGATCCGGGAACTAATGGCACGCAATGTCGGATCTCCTCACCATAACGCCCGAAGGCCTCTACTCGCCCGCAGCCGGTGCCCATATCGACCCCGTCCGGCCGGTTGAAAAGGCGATCATCACGCATGGGCACGCCGACCACGCCCGTGCCGGTCATGGTGCGGTTCTGGCGACGCGGCAGACGCTCGACATCATGGCGATCCGTTACGGCGAAAACTTCTGCGGAAGCGCGCAGGCCATCGATTGCGGCGAGGTCCTCAAGGTGGGCAGTGCCGACGTGTCCCTGCATCCGGCAGGTCATGTTCTCGGCTCGGCCCAGGTCCTTCTGGAGGCATCCGGTCACAGAACCGTGGTGTCGGGCGATTACAAGCGCCAGGAGGATCCGACCTGCGCGCCCTTCGAATTGGTCAGGTGCGACACGTTCGTGACCGAAGCGACGTTTGGTCTGCCCGTGTTCCGCCACCCGCCGGCTGGCCACGAAATCGCGAAACTTCTGTCGTCGGTGGAGCTCTTCCCCGAACAGACGCATCTTGTCGGCGCTTATGCGCTCGGGAAGGCGCAACGCGTCATCGGCGAATTGCGCGCGGCCGGCTACGACAGGACCATCTATCTTCATGGCGCGCTGGAAAAGCTCTCTGCCTATTATGAGTCGGAGGGTGTTGATCTGGGAACACTGGAACCGGTCGGCAAGCGCGGCAAGGAACTGAAGGGCGAAATCGTTCTATGCCCGCCGGGACAGTTGAGCGACAGGTGGGCACGGCGCTTCGGCGATCCGGTCGCAGCAATGGCATCCGGCTGGATGCGGGTGCGTGCGCGGGCACGCCAGCGCGGTGCGGAGCTGCCGCTTATCCTCTCCGATCACGCCGACTGGGACGATCTGTGCCGGACGATACTGGAGACGGAGGCCGACCAGATCTGGGTCACCCACGGGGCCGAAGAAGCGCTTGTCCACTGGTGCGAATTGAATGGACGAAAGGCGCGTCCTCTCAATATGATAGGCTATGACGATGGCGAGGATGCCGACGGTGCTGAGGTCTCACAGGCACATTGACCTTGAAGCGGCTGTCCGGGTCCTGAGGGAGGCGGTCATATGAACAGCGGCGGTGTTGAAAACACTGGCAACGGCCATGCAAACGGGGCTGGTTCGAACGAGGGCGCGGAAGAGGCAATTGCCCAGCTTTTTGACGACTACCAGGCCGGTTTCAACGACTATGACATCGATCGGATCTGTGACTGTTTTGCTTTGCCCGCTGTCATCTGGCAGCACGAGAAAGGGCATGTCTTCGCCGATGACGAGGAACTGATCGAAAACGTCGAAGCGCTCCTGAGGGCGCTGGAAAAGGAAGGCGTCACCCATTCCGACTTTCAGGTCGTCTCAAGCCATGTCAGCGGATCGTCCGCGCTTGTGACCCTTGACTGGTCACAGGAAAGCGCGGACGGCGAAACGGTGCTTGAATTCACCTGTCATTATCAACTGATTCAGGACGGCGTCGACTGGGTCATTGCGGCCATCGTCAACGAATAGGATCTTGGCCACCTTTATGTGTCATGACAGCAACGCCTGGCAGAACGGATAGGTGGTCATGCGCTCTGCGCCATCGCCGGTTACCAGGAACTGGTCCTCCAGCTTCACGCCTTCTCGCGCGGCCTCCTCACCGATGTAGCTCTCGATGCAGATCACCATGCCGGGTTCGAACTGCCCTTCGAAAGCATAGGGAATGCCTTTGAAAAAGTGCGGGACATAGGGAAACTCGCCACATAGTCCGAGGCCGTGCCCGAGGCAGTAATAGCCGTGTCCGCGATTTTCAGCCGGGACCGGCCAGGCCGCGCGCGCGAAATCCTCGTAGCTGATGCCCGGTCCGAGCAGCGCGGCATTGTGGGAAAGCTGCTCGTGGGCAAGGCGGTAGAGGTCTCGTTGTTTTTCGGCTGCAGGACGGTCTCCGCACAAAAATGTCCGCGAAAAATCGACGGCATAATGCAGATATCCCAGGGCATCGGTGTCGAAGCAGACAAGATCGCCGGTCTGCATGCGCCGGGCGCCGGCTTCCTGGAAATAGGGGAAGGTCCGGGATCCGGACTGAAACAGCCGCGTCGAGATGTATTCTCCCTCTGTTGCAATGAGATGCCGGTGAAACTCTGACCAGACCTCGACTTCGCTGGCGCCCGGCGCAATCGCTGCTTCGAGACTTGCGGCGGCGGCCTCTACCCGTTTCACCGCTTCCCGCATGACAGCAATCTCCATGGGTTGCTTGATCAGGCGGGCGGCGGAAAACACATCCGTCCCGTCGAGCAGTTCAACGCCTGCATCGCGCATCTGGTCCGTGACCGGAACATCAAAACCCTCGACCGCGAGACGCCGCTCGCCTCCCATGGGGGAAATCAGATCCTCAACAAAACGGGCAATTTCCGAAACGTAACCAGCGCCGGCGAGGGCGGTGATGCCGGGTGCCGGCCGGATGTCGGTCACAACGGGATTACCTTGATGCAGGTGCTCGCAACCGGCGAATTCCCACAGGATGGTGGCACCGGACGCCAAGACAAGGACGAAGCGGAACGGCCCCATATGGCTGAAGACCGTCATGTTGCGGGCACCGGTCGCATAAAGGATATTGATCGGATCAGACGTCAGGACGGCCGGAACGTTTCGCGCCTTCATCACGCTCAACAGGCGCTGGTGCGTCTGCCTGACGAGATCCGCGCGATCGAATTCCACGGTAAGGTCCCTTCTTCGAACGGCGGACTCCGCCGGCTCGCAGTCTTATCAGCTCCGACAAACGGCGCAAACGGTCATTCCCGCCATGGATGACCGTATCACTTCTTCGCCTTGGCCGCTTTTCGTACCGCGCGCGAGGGTTTGTTTTTCTTCGCGCTCTTCTTCTTCGCACCTGTTTCTTTCGAGGCGGCACGGGCTTTTGGCTTGCGCCGGTCATCGCCCTGTTTGGCCGGGCGCCGTTTCGGGGCGGCATCATCGTCCGCACTGCCCGAAAGGGCCTTCATGTCGAGCGGCTCATAGGCGGGGTGATGCGGGGGCGCTTCGTCGTCGCCGCGCCGCCGCTTGTGCCCTTTCGCCTTGTCGAAGTCTCTCTTCGGCCCGCGGGCCGGGCGTTTCGGTTTCAAACTGTCTTCGCGCCCCATGCTTTCGTAGTCGGGTGCGTCGCCGCCGCGCGGCCGCCGCTTGGGCGGCCCACCTCTGTCCTTGCGGTAACCGTCTTCCTTCGGAGCGGTCGGGACCTTGCCGCCGCGGGCGTCGAGCAGCGTGATCGTGACATTGTCCTCGCCCGACCCGTCGCGCTTGATGACCTCGGCAAAGCGTTCGCCATGGCTCCCGGCGATCTCGAAATAAAGCTGGTTCTGGAAGATCTTGATCGCACCGACTTCCTTCTTGGTCACGTGCCCGGCGCGGCAGATCAGCGGAAGGATCCAGCGCGGTTCCGCCCGCTGGCGGTGTCCGAGTGACAGCGCGAACCACACGCCGTTCTCGAACTTTCCGGTAATTTCCGCGCTGCGGCCGCCCCGGGACCCGGCATCGCGTCCCTTCAGCGAGGAGTCATCGAGCGAAGTGATTTCCTCAGGTGCCGGCATCCGGGACTGACGCAGTTTGACAAAAGCGGCCGCCAGTTGCTCGGGACTGTGCAGGGCAAGGAGTTCCATCGCCATCGCGCGCTCCTCGTCCTCCAGTTCCACCGACAGGGCGGGGTCCGCCAGAAGACGTTCCTTGTCCTTTGCGCGGATCTGGTCGGCGGTCGGTGCGCCGGTCCAGGTTGCCTTGATCCCTGCGAAATGAAGCACGCGTTCTGCCTGCCGGCGGCGCGGAAAGGGAACCATCAGAACACAGGTCCCCTTGCGCCCGGCACGCCCGGTCCGGCCGGACCTGTGCAGAAGGGCAGCTTTCCCGGTCGGCAGATCGGCGTGGATGACGAGGTCCAGGTTCGGTAGATCGATCCCGCGCGCAGCGACATCGGTTGCCACGCAAACCCGCGCGCGGCCGTCTTTCATCGCCGCAAGCGCGCTGGAGCGCTGTTCCTGGCTGAGTTCGCCGGAGAGAGAAACGATCGAAAAGCCCCGGTTGGCAAGCCGGGAGGTCAGCCGGCTGACCGCTTCGCGGGTCGAACAGAAGACAATGGCCTTTTCCGCCTCATGCAGCCTGAGCACATTAATGAGGGCATTTTCGCGCTCGTTTGGCGCGACTGGATGGGCAACATAGTCGATGTCGCCGTGCTGCTCCCGGGCATTGATGGTGGACAGGCGAACCGCGTCCTTCTGAAATCTCTTGGCCAGTTCCGCGATCGGCTTTGGAACGGTTGCCGAGAACATCAGCGTACGCCGCTCGCGCGGGGCTGCGTCGAGAATGAATTCCAGATCCTCGCGGAAGCCCATGTCGAGCATCTCGTCCGCTTCGTCCAGAACAACGGCACGCAGCTCCGACAGGTCGAGCGCACCTCTTTCGATATGGTCCCTGAGACGGCCCGGCGTGCCGACGACAATATGCGCGCCACGCTCCAGCTGCCGCCGCTCCGTGCGCGGGTCCATGCCGCCGACACAGGAGGCGGTGACCGCACCGGCTTCTTCGTAAAGCCAGGTCAGCTCTTCCTTCACCTGAAGCGCAAGTTCGCGCGTCGGCGCGATGGCAAGCGCGATCGGCGCGGCTGCCTTTCCAAGATGAGGTTCGCCCTGAAGCAGGGTTGGTGCCAGGGCAAGGCCGAATGCGACGGTCTTGCCTGAGCCGGTCTGTGCGGAGACGAGCAGGTCTGCATCGGAAGGCGTGTCGTTCAGAACACTTTCCTGAACGGGGGTGAGGCTTTCATAGCCCCGCTTCGCCAGCGCGGCCGACAGGGCCGGGGCGAGTGACATCAATTCAGTCATAGAGATCTTTCAACTGCTCCGGATCATCTGCGTCCCAATCAGCAGTCTACCGGATCGGCCCGATCGTGTGCCGGGCAAGGGTTTGCGCGGCTTATATAGACAAAATCATGCGCCGTCCACATCAGGATAATGAAGTAATTCCGGGCACACTTGAAAGGTGTGACAATGGTTGCAACGGCAGCTGGAAGGACAGACCGGACAAAATTGCCAATGATGCGTGTAACAGGTCAGATTTCAGCTTTTGGTTGGTGAATTTGTTAACCCGGCCACCCTCAGATTAAGGCGAATTCCAGTGATGGGAGTGTTCGATG
>JBCDEN010000765.1:0-2179 GCA_039179715.1 Pseudomonadota bacterium | reverse complement strand
GTGGAACTGAAGGCCTGATCTCCGCGCGATGCCGCTCACCGCGCCATCATGCGCCGAACAGGGGTCAGCGTCGGGCACCCAGGGGCTGCCCGAGGTAAAGCGGTCAGTCGTATTCCGGCCCGCGCGCACGGTAAGGCGTGATTTCCTTCCATGCCTTCATCAGGGTGTCGAGCTCGTTATCGCTGTGAGGCGCCATGATGATTTGCGGTTTCACCAGAAGATCGCCGTGGCCGCCATTCTTATTGGGCAGGCCCTTTCCCTTGAGGCGCATGGGCTTGCCGCTCGACGTGTTGGGCGGGATCGTCAGATTGACCGCTCCGGAGAGTGTCGGCGTGCGCACCTTTGCGCCGAGCACGGCCTCATAGAGCGTCAGCGGCAGGTCAAGATGAAGGTCGGTGCCCTTCATTTCGAACAGCTTGTGCGGCTTGATCCTGACCTCGACCATTGCGTCGCCAGCGGGGCCGCCGTGTTCGCCCGGATGACCCTGGCCCTTCAGCCGGATCTTTTCACCTTCCTCGACGCCTTTCGGCAGTGTGACGTTGACGGTCTTGCCGCTTGGCAGCGTCACTTGCGTCTTGCCGGAATTGACGATGTCTTCCAGAGAAACACGGGCGACGATCTCTGCATTCCTGCCTTTTTTTCTTGGCGGTGCCTTCGCACGCGCACCAGCGCCGCTACCGGCAAAGCCTCCGGCACCGGGCCCGGCACCGGAGCGGCCGCCACGGCCGCCGAACCCGCCGAAGATATCGTTCAGGATATCGTCAAACCCGCCGGTATTTCCGCCGCTTGACCGAAAGCCCTGGGCACCGCCGGCGGCGCCGAAGTCTTCAAATCCGGAAAAACCTTCAAAACCCTTCGACTGGAAGCGCTGCTTGCCCTCGGCGTCGATCTCGCCCCGATCGAACTGGGCGCGCTTGTCCTTGTCTCCGACGATTTCATAGGCCTGGTTGACTTCGGCAAAGCGTTGCTGCGCACCCGGATCATCCTTGTTCTGATCAGGGTGGTATTTTTTGGCCAACTTCCGAAAAGCCTTTTTTATGTCGCCCTCGCTGGCAGTTTTCGCCACCCCGAGAACGCTGTAGGGATCTCGCATTCACATCACCAGGTATCTAAGATTTTCCGGCCATCCACCTCACGCGGAAACGCTTCGGACACATGACCTGCTCCGAAGCGCGCGTTTTCCCGAGGCTGAACTGACCGGACTTATCTACTATATCGGAACGACAGAGGCAAAATTCCAGTCCTTCGAGGCCTTTGTGCGGTCTGCGAGTAAGCGCCGGCAGCGAGTCTGGGATCAGGCTTCCGTGACGCTGAGAGCGGTCACGGCAAACCGTTGCGAGATATCCCTGCACGCCGTTCCCGAATACAGCTTGATTCCCGCAATTGTGTTGGCCGTCGTGTGGAAGGACAGGCATCCGGTCGCGTCGAGCGTGCCGGTCTCGATTTTTGTGAGGGTTCCCGAATTGCCGCTGACAGGGTTGAGCCAGGACAGCATGACGTCCTTGCTCTCCTCGGTGAGATCCAATTCTCCGCTCAGCGTGTCGAGGTTTTCGGCGATAACCGCGCGGTCGTCGGCGTTGACATCGGAATAGGCCTGGTCTGACGCGGAGGGAATTGAGCCCGTCAGCACCGTCGGCGTGTCGACATTGTTGCTTCCCGTCGGCACGGTGACCTGGGCGCAACCGGCAAGACAGACCGTGAGGGCCAGCGCTGAAGCGACAAGGGGCTGGATCTTGCCGCGTCTGAGAGTATATGAACGCATAAGCAACAATTTTTCAGACGGCCCCTTCGCTGGCAGATCCTTGCCGTGCTTCAGGCAGTCGAGTTCTTCGACAGGTAACCCATGACACACCACAACCTTCCTACCGAAGAGTTAACAAAAAGTGACTTTGCGGACGTCAAGAAACCATTTGACCTTTTTTCTGAATGGCTTGAGGACGCCAAGGGTTCCGAACCCAACGATCCGAATGCGCTTGCCCTGGCAACGGTCGACGAAACCGGTCTTCCGAATGTGCGCATGGTTCTGCTGAAGGGTTTCGATGAACGGGGCTTTGTATTTTATACGAATTTTGAAAGCGCGAAGGGCAGCGAGCTGCTGACATCCGGCAAGGCGGCAATGTGCTTTCACTGGAAATCCCTGAGACGGCAGGTGCGCATCCGCGGCGAGGTGCACAAGGTG
>JBCDEN010000236.1:0-6284 GCA_039179715.1 Pseudomonadota bacterium | reverse complement strand
GGCGCACAAATCCATTCTCGATGCCATTTTGGAGCGCGACCCGGTCGCGGCGGAAGAAGCATTGAACAACCATCTGAAGGCGGCCTGGGAATTCGTTCGCGTGACCTTTGACTGGGGGGACGAATGAGCTCCGGATACGACTACATCGTCATCGGCGGCGGATCGGGCGGAGCCGTTGCCGCGGCGCGGCTCGTGAGTGAAGGCGGCGCGCGCGTCCTGTTGCTCGAAGCAGGCTATTCCCATCGCCATCCGTTGCTTGACATGCCTCCGGGCATTTTCAAGATGATCAACGGTTCCAAGTACATGCGGTATCACAAGACGACACCGCAGCCGCATCTGGACGGCAGGGTGCACGATATCCCGCAGGGCAATGTTCTCGGCGGCGGATCATCCGTCAACGCGCAGGTTTACATGCGCGGCCGCCCCGGCGATTACGATGCCTGGAACGATGTGCTGCGGGCGAACAACGACAACCCCGGCTGGGGCTGGGCGGATGTCCTGCCGCATTTCAGGGGCATGGAGGCAAACAACCGCCTTGCGGGCGAGCTTCATGGCACGGACGGCGATGTCCAGGTGTCCGACCCGGGCTATGTCGACACGATGTCCCGCTGGTTCGTTCAGTCGGTTCAGTCCCTGGGTGAGCCCTACAACACCGACTTCAACGGCCCCTCGCAACGCGGCGTCGGCTTCTATCAGTTCACCAACAGGAACGGCCGCAGAAGTTCGACCGCGTATGCCTTCCTCGAACCGCTTCGCAACGATCCGAGGCTGACCATCAAGCTGCAGGCGGCGGTGGACAGGATCATCGTGGAGAACGGGCGCGCGGTCGGCGTCGCCTATACCGATCCGTCCGGGACGCATGAAGTCAATGCCTCGGCGGAAATCATTCTTGCCGCAGGCGCGCTGGTCTCGCCGAAGATCCTCATGTTGTCGGGGATCGGCCCGGCGGATCATCTTGGCGAATTCGGCATCCAGGTTCACGCCGATATGCCCGGTGTTGGGCAGAACCTGATCGACCACCCCGAAGTCCCCATCACCGCCTATGCCAGCGGGCCGCACGGCTATTACCGCCAGGGCGAAGGCTGGCGCATGCTCCTGAACGGACTTCAGTTCAAGTTGTTCGGAAGCGGCCGCATCACCTCCGCAGGTGTCGAAGCCGGGGCCTTCGTCAACCCGCGTGACCGGGACGCGGAGCCGACGATCCAGGCCTTTTGCGTTCCTATCGTCTATCTGGACCGGGATGCCCAGTCGGAGCTGAAGGACGGCTATGGCGTGACGGTGACAACGGTTGTCGTCAAGCCGAAGTCCCGGGGCGAAGTCAGGCTGGCCTCCGGATCGCCTTCCGATATGCCGATCGTGTGTCCGAACCTTCTGAAGGAAGAAGACGACATGCAGGAGATGATGGCGGGACAGCGCTTCTTCCTCGAGGCGCTGCAGTCGAACCCGATCGCCTCCAGGCTGAAGAATGTTGCGATCCCCGATCCGCACAAATGTTCCGACGAAGATCTCAGGACCCACTGCAAGCGGTTCGTCAAGACCAACTATCACCCGGCCGGAACGGCGCGTATGGGTGCGGACGGGGATGACATGGCCGTGCTTGACGGCAGGCTGCGGGTCCGGGGCGTCGAAAACTTGCGGGTCTGCGACATGTCCGCCGTCCCTGACATCAACGCGGGCAACACCAATGCCCCCGCCATGATGCTGGGGTCCAGATGCGCGGAATTCATTCTGCAAAGCGCCTGACAGTGCCCGGGTAGGACCAAGGCCGCATCCAGCCAACCTTGGAACGGGTGAAGGGCCTGAAAAACCCGTTGTGAATGCCTTGGCCCGATGCCACGATATCAGAATGCTGTTTGACTGAGGCGTGCCATGGATTTCCCGACGAAACTGTATATCGATGGTGCCTTGTCCGCAGGCAGCGCGCGCCAGGACGTCTACAATCCGGCAACCGAAGAACGTCTTGCCACGGTTCACACGGCCGGATCTGACGACGCGCAGCGCGCGCTGGTTGCGGCCCGCGACGCCTTTCCGTTCTGGTCCGCAACGCCAATCGCCGAGCGTCAGTCCTGGATGCGCAAACTGCGCGAAGAGGTGGTCGCCCACGAGGACTTCTTGCGCGCTTGTGTCCACCACGAGATGGGCAAACCGTGGGCGCAGACCCTTGAGGACTGGGATCGGCTGGTCGTCTCGCTTGACTTCTATGCCGAGGAAATCGCACGCATTCACGACATCGGGCTTGCCGATCGGGCGGGGACGCATACGCACAGGATGGTGCACGAGGCCGCCGGGGTCGCGGTCGCGTATCTTGCCTGGAACTTTCCGCTCCTGAATCTCGCCTTCAAGATCGGACCGGCGATGGCGGCCGGTTGCCCGATCATCATCAGGCCATCCGAGAAGACACCGATTTCCGCCTATGCGGTCGGTCAGCTTTGTGAGCAGATCGGCCTGCCGCGCGGTGTCGTTCAGATCCTGTGTACGGATGGCTATGACGTGGCCGACGAGATCACCGCCTCAACGATTCCACAGGTGATCACGCTGATCGGCTCCACGCCAACCGGCCAGCACATCATGCGTACCGGCGCAACCTCCATCAAACGCTATTCCATGGAGTTGGGCGGCAACGCACCTGTTCTTGTTTTCGAGGATGCGGATCTGGACCTCGCCGCCGATATTGTCTGCGGCGTGAAGTTTTCCAACGCCGGGCAGATTTGTGTCTCCCCGAACCGTGTCTTTGTGGCAAGCGCGGTTCACGCGGCCTTCGCCGAAAAGGTGACCGCGCGTGCAAGGGCCGCGAAAACCGGCTTCGACAAGACGGCCGATATCACCACCGGACCCGTGATCGACGGCCCCGCCTGGACGCGGATCAAGGGCTTGATCGATAGCGCGGTTGATCAGGGCGCGGAGCTCCTTGCCGGAGGAGACAGGCCCGCGCATCTGAACAAGGGGCACTATCTGGCCCCGACCGTGCTGGACCGGGTCACCGAAACGATGGCGGTCTATCGCCACGAGACGTTCGGCCCGATCGTCAGCCTTATACCGTTTGACGCCGAAACGGATCTCACCGCGATGGCCAATGATTGTGAGGAAGGAGGCCTGACGGCATACATCTTCACGCGCGATCTTGCGCGGGCGGAAGCCTATGCGGCGAAGCTGCGCTACGGCGAGATCCAGATCAACGGCGTGAAATACGACATCGACCTGCCGCATGGCGGGATTGGCCAGTCCGGCATCGGTCATGACTGCTCGGCGCTGGCACTCCGGGACTACCTCATCGAAAAGAGAATAACCCGTGCACTGGACGACACGGACTTCGAAGGGTTGAACGCATGAAGATAACCGGCGTCAAAAGCCACGTGCTGCAATATGACCTGCCTGGCGAACTAGGCTACTCCCAGCAATATTACGAGAAACGCACCGCCCATCTGGTCGAGGTTCAAACCGATGAGGGCATCACCGGCTGGGGGGAGTGTTTCGGCCCGGGCAATGTCGCGGTCGCGAACAAGGGGATCGTCGAGAAAGTGATCCAGCCGATCATTCTCGGCAGCGACCCGATGGATCGAGATGTGCTCTGGCACAGGGTCTACAATCTCATGCGTGATCATGGCCAGAAGGGCATGCCGCTGCAGGCGCTGTCCGGGGTTGATATCGCGCTCTGGGATATTGCCGGCAAGGTCGCCGGCCTGCCGCTGCACAAGCTGATCGGCGGCGCGCATCGCGACCGTGTCCAGGCCTACGGCTACGGCATGATGCTCAAGCGCGAAAGCGTCGAGGATCACGTCGCGCGGTTCCGGGAAGAGGCGGCGCGGATCATGGATATGGGATTTGCGGCGGCCAAAATGAAAACCGGCCTCGGATCGAAAGACGATGTCAGGCTTTGCCAGGCGGTCGCGGAAGGGGTCGAAGGCCGCGGCAAATTCATGGTCGATGCCAACCATTGCTACACAACGTCCGACGCGTTTTACGTCGGCCGGGCGCTGGAAGAGCTGGGCGCTTACTGGTTCGAGGAACCCGTCGCACCGGAGGATCTTGACGGATACCGGGAACTGCGCAGCGGCCTTCGCGTCAATATCTCCGGCGGCGAGGCGGAGTTCAATCGCTGGGGCTGGCGCCAGATCCTGGAAAATCGCGGCCTCGATATCGCCCAGCCGGAAGTCTGCGCGCTTGGCGGCGTGAGCGAATATCTGCGTGTGCTTGCCCTGTGCCATGCGCATTTCACGCCGGTGATCAATCATGTCTGGGGATCGGCCATTGCGGTCGCCACCAACATTCAGCTTCTTGCGGCGATGCCGGCCCTGCCGGGCGGCCTCCATCCGTGGGAGCCGATGCTTGAGTTCGACACCACGGACAACAGGTTCCGCGACGAGCTGCTGCAGAAGCCGCTGGATATTCAGGGTCAAGTGAAGTCGTCCGGCGGCTATGTCTCCATACCGCAGGGTCCCGGTCATGGCGTCACGCCGGATACGGACTTTATCAGGCGGTTCGAACTCGACTTGTGAGACGATCAGGCCCAGACCTGGTCTGGATCCGGCAGCGGAATGGCATCCAGCAGTGCGCGCGTATAGTCCGCCTGCGGATTTGCAAAAAGGTCGGCCGTTGCCGCGTTCTCGACGATCTCTCCGTGATGCATCACAAGAATGCGCGAACACAGTCTTCGGATTACCGACAGGTCGTGACTGACGAAGGCAAGCGTCAGTCCGAGGTCCCGCACCAGCTGCTCAAGCAGGTTCAGCACCTGAGCCTGCGAGGAAACGTCCAGGCCAGACACGATTTCATCGGCCAGGATGAAGTCCGGTTTGAGAGCGATGGCGCGGGCAATGCCGACCCTTTGCCGCTGACCGCCCGACAGTTCGTGCGGGTAGCGTGCGGCAAAGCCTTTCGGCAGGCCGACCATCTCCAGCGCGTCGTTGACCCGCCTCGGTATGTCATCGAAGCCCTGCAGGCTGAGCGGACCGGCGATGATGCCGCCGACACGGTGGCGCGGGTTGAGCGAGGACATCGGGTCCTGAAAGATCATCTGGAACCGTTTGCGAAGCGGCCGCAGGGCGTCTTCGCCGAGCTGTGCGATCTCCGTGCCTTCGAACAGGATCGATCCGGAATCCGGCCTGAGCAAGCGGATCATGGCACGCCCGAGCGTTGATTTGCCTGACCCGGACCCGCCCACAATTCCAAGCACATCGCCCTTGGCGACATCGAAGGTCAAACCCTTGAGCACATCTGTGCGCGGCGCGGCACCGAACAACGGCTTGTGCGCCAGGTCTGGAAAGGAAACCTTCAGGTCGCTGAGTTGATAGAGAGGGGTGCTCATGGTGCCGCTCACCTCGTCAACTGCGCATCGAAGGCGGCAACTTCCTGTTCCACCTCGGAAATGATGCTGTCCGGGACGGGCATGAGCGAGCCGTCGGGATCGGTGTATTTCGGCGTCGCCGCAAGCAGCGCCTTTGAATAGGCGTGTTTCGGCGCTGCGAAGAAGGTTCTCACATCCGTCTCCTCGATGACCTTGCCGGCATAGAGGACCGTCAGGGACTGGCTGATCTTGGAGACGACACCAAGGTCGTGCGTCACGAACAGAAGCGCAGTGTCATGCCGTTCCTGCATCTCGCGGATCAGTTTGAGGATCTGTTTTTGCACCGTGACGTCGAGCGCCGTTGTCGGCTCGTCGGCAATGATCAGTTTCGGTTCGGCCGCAAAGGCCGAGGCGATCAGGATGCGTTGGCGCATGCCGCCGGACAGCTCGTGAGGATAGGATCTCATTACCCGATCCGGTGACTGGATGTGCACCTCGTCGAGAAGTTCGACGGCGCGGGCTTCGGCACTCCCGCGCGTCCATCCGAGGATGTCGACGAGCCGGTCGGTAATCTGCGGACCGACCCTTCGCGATGGATTGAGCGCGGTGAGCGGGTCCTGCGGAATGAGCGCCACCTTCGCGCCGATCTTCGCGCGCCGCGCCTTCGGCGGCAAACGCAGGAGGTCTTCCCCGTCGAGCAGGATCTCGCCGCCTGTGAGCTTTGCCGCGCGCGGCAGGATGCCGAGCACGGCCTTGCCGATCATGCTCTTGCCTGCGCCGCTTTCGCCGACCAGCGCGCGCACTTCGCCTGAATTGACCGCAAGCGAGACCTTGCGCAGCAGCGGTGCGCCGTTCTTGAGCCTGACCGTCAGGTCCTTGATCGTGAGATAGCTCATAGCAGCACCGGGTCGAAATAGTCCTTCAGGCCTTCGCCGAGCTGCGAGAAGCTCAGCACCGTCAGGAACAGGGCGGCAAGCGGGAACACCAGGACCCACCAGGC
>JBCDEN010000128.1:0-8203 GCA_039179715.1 Pseudomonadota bacterium | reverse complement strand
TTTCGTGAACGGAACCACCGTCTTTGTCGATGGTGGCATCTCGGTGTCGCTGTGACGGCTGCCTACGTGATCATGGGCGTGTCCGGATGCGGCAAGAGCGAGATCGGACAAGCATTTGCCAAGGCCGCAGGTGCCGCGTTTTTCGATGGGGACGACCTGCATCCTGCTGAAAACATTGCCAAGATGAGCCGAGGCGAACCGCTGAACGATGCCGACCGGGCGCCCTGGCTGGACAAGGTAGGTGACCGGCTGGCGCAGGCGCAGGGGCCGATGGTCATTGCCTGTTCCGCGCTCAAGCGGATCTACCGTGAGCGCATCCGCGCCAGTGCCGGCAAACCGGTGACCTTTCTTTACCTGGAAGGCACGCGCGAGGTCCTGAGCGAACGTATGAAGCATCGTGACGGGCACTTCATGCCTGTCGCGCTCCTCGACAGCCAGCTGGCGACCCTGGAACCACCGGACGCCGATGAGCTGACAGTCAAGGCGTCGATAGACCAATCCCCCGATGCGGTGGTCGCGGAGCTGCTTTTGGAACTTCAAAGGGAAGCAAAATGAGTGAAAACGTCGCCTTGATCGGCGCAGGCGCCATGGGCGGTGCCATTGGTGCGCGCCTCCTGGAAACGGGCAACAGACTGTGTGTCTTCGATCTCGACACGGAAAAGGTCGACGCGCTTGTCGAAAAGGGGGCGGTTGCCGCCCTGTCCGCAGCCGATGCGGCCCGCCAGTCCGATTTTGTCATCACGAGCCTCAATTCGGCGCGGATCGTCGAACTCGCCGTTTTCGGCGACAATGGCGTGGCCGCAGGGGCAAAGGACGGCACGCTTGTCATCGACATGTCGTCGATCGATCCCGAAGCCACCAAGGTTCTCGCAGAAAAAGCGTCGGCCAGCGGTATCCGCTGGGTCGACAGCCCCTTGTCCGGCGGTGCGCCCAAGGCGCTGATCGGTGAATTGACACTGATGGCCGGCGGGACCGAGCAGGACGTCAAAGACGCCCACAAGGTGCTCCGGCATGTCAGTTCGAATTACACGCATATGGGGCCTTCCGGTGCCGGTCAGACGACAAAGCTGATCAACCAGGTCCTGTGCGGGCTCGGCTTTCTGGCCGTTGCCGAGGCAACCCAGCTTGCGCTTGATGCCGGCGTCGATGCCGCCAAGATCCCGACCGCGCTCAAGGGCGGGCGGGCTGACAGTGCGCTGCTTCAGGAATACATGCCGCGCTATGTGGAGCGCGATTACCGCCGTACCGGCAGGATCGACAACATGGTCAAGGACCTCAACGGCGCGCTTGATCTTGCACGCGTGAACAATACCGCCATGCCGCTGACGTCGCTTTGTGCGGAGGTCCACAGAATGCTGACGGCGGCTGGACTGGGCGGTGAAGACGAGGCGGCGCTGATGGAGTTTTTCAAAGGACCCGATAAGGAGAAGTTCACATGATCACACGGTTCGCCTTGTTCGAAGGCAGCGTCAAGTCGGGCAAAACGCCTGAATTCCGGGCGGCAGTCACCGAGCGGCTCGTGCCGCTCTGGCGGCAGTTTCCCGGAAACAGCGATGTCAGGGTCATGTTCGGGGAAGACCGGGACGAGGGAGCGCCCGAGTTTCCGCTCATTCTCGCCATCAGCTACCCGGACAGGGAAACAATGGCAGGAGCGCTTGCGAGCGATGCCAGGAACCAGTCGCGGGAAGTGACGGGGGAAATCGTCTCCGAATTCTTCGACGGACGCATCCATCACCATGTGACAGAGGCGAACGAATACACCGGGTAAACATGGAGCGGGCGTCATGCCGGCAACTCTAAATCCTGTGTCCCTTTCTTCCGGGTCCCTCGCTGCGATTGCAGCGTTGGGCCCGTTTTGCGTATTTTGGGGCGATAAGAATCGTTTGGGGGATGAATGCAACGCGCTGTGACGATGAAGGATGTCGCGCAACAGGCCGGCGTGTCCGTGATGACGGTCAGCCGTGCTTTCAAGCAGCATGCTTCCGTGGGAGAGGAGACGAGAAAGCGGATCCTCAAGATTGCCGAAGACCTCGGATACGTGTTCGACAGCAATGCCGCGACGTTTCGCTCCCAGCGGACCGGTTTTGTCGCCGTGGCGATCCCGTCTATCAACAATGCCAACTTCGCCGACACGGTCGGCGCAATGTCGGAAGTTCTGAAAGAGGCGGACCTTCAGGTTCTCCTGGGCTACAGCAATTACGACATCCACGAAGAAGAAGTCATCGTAGAACAGTTCCTGCGGCGGCGGCCAGAGGCGATTGTCCTGACAGGCGGGCGGCATACCGAGCGCACCCGCCGCCTGCTTGACCGCGCCAATATTCCGGTGATCGAAACCTGGGATCTGCCGGAAGAGCCGATCGGTCACGTGGTCGGATTTTCCAATGCCGCGACGATGCACGATCTGGTCGGGCACCTGGTCGCCAGCGGGCGCACGCGGATCGCCTTTATCGGCGGGGATACGGACGGAGATACGCGCGGCGCCGACCGCAGACGCGGCTTCATCCGGGCCATGGAAGACCGGTCTTTGGCCGCAGACCGGCTGATTGGCGCAGGCGATCCTCCGATTTCCATGCGCGAAGGGGCCGACGCCATGTCCCGATTGCTTGAGAACCACCCCGATACGCAAGCCGTGATTTGCGTGTCGGATCTGTCAGCTTTCGGCGCTCTCACCGAATGCGCCCGCAAAGGCGTGAAGGTTCCGGACGATGTCGCCGTTGCAGGCTTCGGGGCCTATGACATTTCATCGATTTGCGTGCCCACCCTGACGACGGTCAATCCGCGTCCGGAGGAAATCGGCCGCAGAACCGGAGAGCTGATCCGGACCCTGCTCAGAGGCGAGGGCGGCGGCGACGGTACCCCGGTCCAGATCGGCATAGAGCCGCAGCTGAGTGTCGGTGAATCGAGCGCCTGATTTGCGGGCAAAAGCAGTCAGACCGTGTCGCCGGGAACGAGCCTGAAGCCGACATCGCTGACGGCACTGGCCGTGTCCCCGGATATCTTCAGAAGCAGGTTCTCCGCAGCAAGCTGCCCGATACGCAAATGGTTTACCTGCATCGTGGTCAGGCGATAAGGCAGGACCGAGGCAATCGGCAACTCGCCCCAGCCCGCGATACCGATATCCTCCGGGATGCGGATGTTCTGGGCCTGGCAGAAGTGAACCGCGCCAATCGCCATATTGTCGTTTTGAAAGAATATGACCTCGACATCAGGGTCGGATGAGAGCAGCTGTTCGGTGCCGTAAAAGCCGGGATAAAATCCGGGAATATCGTTCAGGCAGAGTTGCCTTGTGAGCTTGCCGCCGCCATCCTCGATGGCCTTGGCATAGCCGTTCAACCGGGATGTCGCGGCATTGGCCGCATCATGGGAGGTGCCGACATAGCCGAAACGCGCATATCCCTTCGACAGGAGAAAGCGGCCCATGTCGTAGCCGCTGTCGAAATGGTTCAGCCCGACACTCATGTCGATCGGGCTTGAATTGAGGTCCCAGATCTCCACAAGCGGAATGTTTGCGCTTCGCAAAAGCTGGACGGCGCGGGGCGTGTGCGCCCGCCCGGTGAGGATCAGGCCAGCCGGTTTCCAGGACAGAACGGTCTCAATCCAGTTCTCTTCCTCGCCCAGTTCATGCTGTGTCATTCCCAGAACCGTCTGGTGATTGAAGCTGACCAGCTTGCGGTCGATTCCCTCCAGCACATGGGTGAAAACCTCGTTGCCGAGATCGGGAATGCTGACGCCGACAAAGGTCGTGCTCCTGTCGCCTGAAAAGACCGTCGCGATCCGGTTGGGCAGGTATCCAAGACGCTCCACTTCGGCCATGACCTTGACGCGGGTCTTTTCCGAATAGCCGCCTTCCTCACGCAGCACCCTGCTGGCGGTCATTTTTGACACGCCAGCCGCCTTGGCGACCTCAGATAGGCTTATCTTATTGGTTTTAATTGCGATTTTCGGTCTCGTTAATTTTAACGTTATCGATAACTTTTTTATTGACTTCGATATGTGACAGGCGGATGATAGACCTACGTTACCGGTAACTCAACTCCGTCATACCAACAAAGCGGACATGAGAGGCCAGGTGGCGACTGGGAGGAAATCAGTGCCAGGCAGTTTGAAAAACCGTCTCTTCTTTGACGGTATCCAGAAACACTTTGGCGGCACCTATGCCGTCCGCGATGTTTCGCTCTCGATCGATCGGGGCGAGATCGTTGCGCTTCTGGGTGAGAACGGCGCGGGCAAATCCACTCTCATCAAAATTCTCGGTGGCATCCACAAGCCGGACGAGGGCCGTGTTCTCATTAACGGCGAGCCTTACGAGCACCGGCCCGGCGGGTTCGGACAGCGTCAGGCGGTTGCGTTCATCCACCAGGATCTCGGCATGATCGAATGGATGACGGTTGCCGAAAACATGGCGCTTGCGCTGGGCTTTTCGAAAAACTTCGGGCTCATCAAGTGGAACGACGCTGAAGCCTTCGCCGCCGAAGCGCTTGCCAAGGTTGGCTGTGATTTCTGCCCGACGACGCGCGTTCAGGATCTTTCGCGCACCGAGAAGTCCCTCGTTGCCATTGCCCGCGCGCTTGCCGTTGATTGCGATTTCCTGGTTCTTGACGAACCGACCGCTTCGCTGCCGACCGACGAGGTCGCGCGGCTCTTTGAAGCGTTGCGTCCGCTGCGTGATCGCGGTGTCGGCATGATTTACGTGTCTCACCGGCTGGACGAGATCTTCCAGATCGCGGACCGCGTCGCGGTCCTGCGTGATGGCGAACTCGTCGGGGTGCGTGCCATCCAGCATACAACCACCGAAGAACTCGTGCACATGATTGTCGGGCGCAAAACGCGCCAGGTGAGCAAGCTGAACGAAGCTCCGGGCGAACCGGTGCTGACGATCCGGGATCTGAAGACACGGTCGACGGGACCGGTCGATTTCACGCTCCACCGCAACGAACTGGTCGGACTTGTCGGTCTTCGCGGGGCGGGGCACGAAGAAATCGCTCGGGCGCTCTACGGCCTTGGAGAACATACGGGCGATATCGAACTTGCAGGCGTCGGGGCACCCGACCTGCGCTCGCCGAAGACGGCGCTCGATTCCGGCGTCGGCCTCGTTGCACGCGACCGCACGGAAGAATCCGTCGCCATGGCGCTGACAATACGCGAAAACACATTTCTCAATCCCGAGGCCACGGGGCGCGGCCTGTTTTCGATCCTGTCTCCGGGAGAAGAGACCCGGATGGCGGAGGGGATCGGCCGCGAGGTTGCGCTCAGCCCCAATGACCAGACCATGGCGATCGAAGCCCTTTCGGGCGGCAATCAGCAGAAGGTGGTGATCGCGCGCTGGCTTGCGACCAAGCGGAAGCTCCTGATCTGCGAGGATCCGACCGCAGGTGTCGACGTCGGCGCGAAAGCGGAAATCTACGCGCTTTTGAACAAGGCGCTTCTTGAGGGGGTCGGCATCCTGCTCGTGTCGACCGATTTCGAGGAAGTCGCCACGATCTGCCATCGGGCAATCGTGTTCAGCCAGGGAAAAATCGTCGGCGAGTTGGCGGGAACCAAACTGTCGACCGAAAACCTTATCCAGGCCGCGTCGGCCAGCAACGTCGCTGCTGCTTGAGGAATAGAAAATGCAGTCACTTGAATCCAATGCTCTGGAACCAACCAAATCGGAAATCGAGGGTCTTTCGATCCGCGGCAAGCTGCTGCGTTTTCTTCCGGTCTACGGTCTGGTGATCCTGACGCTGTTGCTGATCCTTCTTTTCTCGGTCCTGTTGCCGAAGACGTTTCCTACGCTGCTGAACCTCAGGGCCATCATTTCCGACAAGGCCATCATTGCGCTGCTTTCGCTCGGCGCCATGATCCCGATGGCCGCAGGCCGCATCGATCTGACGGTCGGCTACGGCATCGTTCTCTGGCACATCCTGGCGATCAGCCTGCAGACCCTGCTCGGCATTCCCTGGCCGATGGCCGTGATGATCGTGCTGATGCTCGGCGCCATGACCGGCTTCTTCAACGGGCTGCTCGTCGAGGTCGCGAAGATCGACAGCTTCATTGCGACCCTTGGAACCGGCACGGTGCTCTATGCGATCGCCCTGTGGCATACCGGTGGCCGCCAGATGGTCGGCGTTCTGCCGGACGGTTTCTATTCCCTGAGCACGACATTCGTATTCGGCCTGCCGATCACGGGCTACTATCTGATCGCGATCACCGTGTGCATGTGGCTGATCCTCGAATACACACCGGTCGGCCGCTATCTCTACGCCATCGGCGCGAACCAGCGCGCGGCGCAGCTCAATGGTATTCCGACGCGCAAATACGTCATTGGCGCCTTCATGGCCTCCGGCACGATGACCGCGCTGGCAGGCGTTCTGCTCGCATCGAAACTCCGGATCGGTCAGGCCAGTGTCGGGCTTGAATTTCTTCTGCCGGCGCTGGTCGGTGCGTTTCTCGGATCGACAACCATCAAGCCCGGCCGCGTCAATGTCTGGGGCACGGTCGTCGGTGTTGCAATCCTGGCTGTCGGCATCTCCGGCATCCAGCAATTCGGCGGTTCTTTCTGGGTCGAGCCGCTCTTCAACGGTGTCACGTTGCTGATTGCAATCGGCATCGCAGGCTATGCGCAGCGCCGGAAGGGCGCAGCGAAAAAGTAAATTTTTGCAAAGGGAGGAAACTATGCAAAAACGCGATTTTCTGAAAACAGTCCTGGCGACGACCATGCTCGCAGGTCTCGGCTGGCCGGCATTCGCCGAAACCGCCTGGGACGGTCCGACCGGCGGACCGGCAGCAGCCGACGGCAAGACCGTTGTCGTGGTGGCTGCCGACCTGAAGAACGGCGGCATCCTCGGCGTAACCAACGGGGTTGAGGAAGCTGCGGCCAAAATCGGCTGGGACGTCAGGGTTCTTGACGGAGCCGGGTCCATTCAGGGCCGTACCGCCGCGATCGGACAAGCGCTGGCCCTGCAGCCGGACGGGATCGTGATCAACGGTTTTGACGCAGTTGAACAACAGGCCGCGCTGGAAGGCGTTGTCTCGGCGAATATCCCGATGGTGGCCTGGCATTCGGGACCGAAAATCGGGTGCGATGCGCCGGGCGGAATCTTTGCCAATATCTCGACCGATGCCATGACGGTTTCCGAGGTTGCCGCAAATTGGGCGATTGAAGACGGCGGCACGGATATCGGCGTGATTATTTTCACCGATTCCACCTATCAGATCGCCATCGACAAGGCAGACCGCCTGAAAGAAACCGTGGAGGCCGCCGGCGGCAAGGTGCTTGAATATGTCGATACGCCGATTGCCGACACGTCCACGCGCATGGGACCGCTGACCACCAGCCTCCTGCAGAAATACGGGGACAGCTGGACACACGCGCTGGCCATCAACGATCTCTATTTCGATTTCATGGGCCCGGCGCTGGCATCGGCCGGGATATCGGCAGCGGACGGTCCGCAGGCAGGCTCTGCCGGCGACGGCTCAGAGGCCGCCTTCCAGCGCATCCGCACGGGCGGTTACCAGACCATCACGGTTGCCGAGCCGCTCAATCTTCAGGGATGGCAGCTGGTTGATGAGCTTAACCGCGCCGTCCAGGGCGAACCGTGCTCCGGCTACGTCACGTCTCCGGCGCTCGTCACGCAAACGGGTCTTGAGAAGATGGGCGACAGCAATGCGTTCGATCCGGACACGCCATACCGCGAAGCCTACTCCAAGATCTGGGGCAAGTAAGCCTTCGCGATACAGGTCGCCTGGAGCAGCCCCAGGCGACCTGCAGACTGAACGAAACTGAATAGCAGAGCCTCGCTTGGGCGCGAATTTCCGCGCGCAAGGGAAGTTTGGCCAAAACACAGAGTGGAAACATGTCTTCCGGCGAGCAAAATTCCGATCCCCTCGTGACGATGCGCAATATCTCCAAACGCTTTGGCGGTGTGCATGCGCTGACACAAGTCGATCTTGATGCCTATGCAGGGGAGGTTCTGGCGATTGTCGGCGACAACGGAGCCGGCAAATCGACCCTGATCAAAATCCTTACGGGGGTCTACCAGCCGACTGAAGGCGAAATCTTCGTCGGCGGCAAGCAACTCGTCATGAACAGCCATTCGGACGCGATCAATGAGGGCATTGACGCCGTCTATCAGACGCTCGCCCTTGCCGATCATCTCGACCCGGCGTCGAACATGTTTCTCGGCAACGAGCTGACACGCTCGTTTCTGGGCATCACGGTGCT
>JBCDEN010000456.1:0-4131 GCA_039179715.1 Pseudomonadota bacterium | reverse complement strand
TGCACAGGGTCCCCTCCGAATTTCTTGGAATTGTCATACCGGCAGGAGCGAAGCGCAAGGCCGGGATCCAGTATTCCTCAACAAGGGAGTCTCGCAACTCTTCATGTTCGGTGTCTACTGGATCCCTGCCGTCGCAGGGATGACAAGGTCCGTTGTTTTTCCTCACACGAGATCTGCATCGGTTATGATTTCGACAAGTGACGGGCCGTCATGGGCGATCGACGCGGCGATGGCATCGCCGAGTTCGGACGCCTCCGTGACCCGGTGTCCGTGACCGCCGCAAAGACGGGCAAAGGCTGCGAACGACGGATTGGTGAGATTGGTCTCCCAGACCGGCCATTCTCCGGACCGCTGTTCCTTGGAGATCTTTCCGAGTTCGGAGTTATTGAGCAGGATGTGCGTGATGTTCATCCCGTATTTGACTGCGGTGGTGAATTCCATCGCATATTGACCGAAGCCGCCGTCGCCTGAGATCGAAATCACCTTCCGGCCTTTGTATTCGTCGAAATCCTGTGTTGCGCACCAGGCGCCGAGTGCGGCGGGCAGGCTGAAGCCGATGGAACCGAGATAGCCTGACATCAGGATGCGCTGGCCGCGCGGTTCGAAATAACGGCCGAAGGAGTAGGTGTTGTTGCCCACGTCAACGGGGATGATTGCGTCATCCGGGCAAAGTTCCGTCAATGCCTTGAAGATGGCTGCCGAATGGATGCCGCTGCCGTGATCTTCCGAAAGGCGGGTCTCCTTTTCCTCCCGCCAGATGGCCCATCGTTCGATGAGCTCCGTCCTTTGGTCGGCGGCATCGCCCGCTTTTGCGACCGAGCCTGCGATTGCGTCACAGAAAGTGCCGATTTCACCCCAGACCGGAAGCGTCACGGGATGGAACTTGCCGAGCTGCATGCGCTCGAAATCCACCTGGATGATCGGCTTGTAGGACGCGATCCCCGTGTGGTTGGCAAAGGAAGAGCCGAGCGAGATGATCAGGTCCGCCTCGTTCATGAACCAGCTGGCAATCGGCGTGCCGGAGCGTCCGAGCACGCCTGCTGCCAGAGGATGGGTATCCGGGATCAGACCCTTGCCCTTGAAGGTCGTCATCACCGGCGCGCCGATCTTTTCTGCCAGCGCTATGACTTTCTCACGTACATCCTTCGCGCCGTAACCCAGCACGATCGTCGGCCGTTTCGCACCGTTGATCAACTCGGCGGCTTTCGCGAGATCGTCCGTCGAGGCCGAGATCTGCGTGCCGCCCAGGCGGCCGTCGGGATGCCCGGCAGGTTTCTCGCTCGGGATCGTCTGGACATCGTCCGGGAAAATCAGATTGGCGACATCGCGCTCGACGATTGCCGTCTTCAGCGCAAGCGACATGAGTTCGGCATGGTTGGACGTGCTCAGGACGGGCTGTGAAAACCTGGAGACAGCGTCGAAGGCCGATTTCAGATCGATGTCCTGAAACGCGCCGGGGCCGAACACCTGGGTCTGGACCTGGCCGGTGAGTGCCAGAACGGGCGCGCGGTCGACCTTGGCATCCCAGAGGCCGGTCAGGAGATTGGTTGCGCCGGGGCCGGCGATCGTCAGGCAGCCCGCCGGCTTGCCGGTCAGTTTGCCATAGGCGGAGGCCGCAAACGCGGCGGCACCCTCGTGGCGGATGCCGACATAGCCGAGTTTGCCCTTGTTCACCTGAAGACGGATCGCATCGGCAAGGCCGAGATTGGAGTGACCGACCATGCCAAAGACACGTTTGACACCCCAGTTGACCATGGTCTCAGCCATGACGTCGGTGGCTGTGCGTTCGTGCTCAGGTTCCGGTTCGAGGCCGACGAAGATCTCGTCGTTCTCGATCCTGAGCGGGTAGATCTGCTGGCCGCTATCTTCGTGTCCGCCGGGAGGCTTGCCCGTGAGCGGATCGAAATCCCAGCCGTGCCAGGGGCAGCGGATCCAGCACTTGCCGTCCGTTCCCTTTTCGATCGAGCCTTCGCCGAGCGGGCCGCGCTGATGCGGGCAGTGGTTTTCCATGGCGGCCCACTGGCCGTCGAAATGAGACAGGCAGATGGAGGTGGTGCGCGCCGTCACGGTCTTCACGCGGCCCTCCGGCAGATCGTCGGTCTGGCCGACCTTGATCCAGTCAAGCGATTGCGTGTTCATGTTTTTCTCCCTCAAAACATCCTGACTGCGTCAGGCAATGCCGCCATAGGCGACACCGGACAAGTCGGACATTTCCCGCTTCCAGGTGGTCAGGTCGTCCGGGTTGAAGTCGTTCAGGTGGGAATATCCGCAGGCGCGCGCCATCACCTGCATCAGTTCCACCGAGGCCTCGAAGAAATTCGTGAGCTGGCGCGCGGATTTCTCGATTTGAAGCCGGCTCACCAGATGTGGTTTCTGGGTGGCAATGCCGACCGGGCAATTGTTGGTGTGGCAGGCGCGCATGGCAATACAGCCAATGGCCTGCATGGCTGCATTGGAAACCGCGATGGCGTCCGCGCCGAGCGCCATGGCTTTCACGAAATCAGCCGGTTTGCGCAGGCCGCCCGTGATTACCAGGCTGACGTCGGACCGGCCGGATTTGTCCAGGTGGCGGCGCGCGCGTGCAAGCGCCGGGATCGTCGGAACCGAGATGTTGTCGCGGAAGATGATGGGGGCCGCGCCGGTGCCGCCGCCGCGTCCGTCGAGGATGATGTAGTCGACGCCGATTTCCAGCGCCGCGTCGATGTCCTTTTCGACATGCTGCGCCGACAGCTTGTATCCGATCGGAATGCCGCCGGTGCGGGTGCGCACTTCATCGGCGAAATCCTTGAGCTGCGATATGTCGGTCCAGTCCGGGAAACGGGGCGGTGAAATCGCATCCGTGCCTTCCTCCAGCCCGCGTACCTCGGCAATCTTGCCCTTGACCTTCGAACCGGGCAGGTGCCCTCCTGTTCCGGTCTTGGCACCCTGGCCACCCTTGAAATGAAAAGCCTGAACCCTGTCGAGCTTTTCCCAGTCAAAGCCGAAGCGGGCCGAGGCGAGCTCGTAGAAATAACGGGAATTGGCTTCCTGTTCTTCCGGCAGCATGCCGCCTTCGCCGGAACAGATCCCTGTTCCTGCCAGTTCCGCACCACGGGCAAGCGCCACCTTGGCAGGTTCCGACAGCGCGCCGAAGCTCATGTCGGACACGAACAGCGGGATCTTCAGGCGGAGCGGTCTTTGCGCGTTGGGCCCGATGACGACATCGGTTCCGACAGGATCATCGTCCAGAAGCGGAAAGCGCTGCAGCTGCGCCGTCAGGATCTGGATGTCGTCCCAATCGGGCAGTTGGGTGCGGGGCACGCCCATCGCATCGACCCTGCCATGGTGACCCGTTTTGCTCAGGCCGTCGCGCGCATATTGCTGGATCAGGCCGTTATAGGGTTCTTCCTCCGTGCCGTGGCTGGTATCGGCATAGAGCCCCAGGTACCGGTCGCGCTGGAACGGCTGCGGGTTCTCCTGCGCCCAGGCCGCGATCTCGTCCTCATCGACAAGAACCTCGTCTCCTTCGACCCAGCTCTCGAACTTTGGCAGCACTTCGGAATTGTTGTATTCGGAAACGCCGCTGTCGACTCGGTAGTCCCAGTAGTGGACACCGCAAATGAGATTGTCTCCCTGAACATAGCCGTCGGACATCAAAGCTCCGCGATGCAGGCAGCGGCCATAAAAGACAGACACGTTTTCATCGAAGCGGACGACCACAAGGTCGACATCTGCAACCAGCGCGTATTGCGGGTCGCGATCCGGCAGGGCGCTCAAGGTGGCTACAACGTGTTTCTTCATTTCTTCCCCCGGCTAACGGCTTCTGAAAGTCTCGAAGCCTTGGCTGATATTCTGTTTTTCTGATTATCTCTTGACTTCTCTACCGATCGGTTGCCCCTTCCGGCCGCATTGGCGGTACCTCCGCCATCTCGGCGGCGCCTTCATTGTCCGACATCCGCGCGCCGTACCACTTTGCGAATGGAACCGCCGTAACACCATGCAGTACGGCACTGATCCAGACGGCATTGACGGCAAGGTTCAGAAGATATTCGCCGATTTCATGATCGATCTGGTCGACTACAAGCAGCGCGAACAGCGCGGTCGCAAGACCTCTCGGGCCGAACCATCCGAAGAACAGTTTCGTCAGAGGCG
>JBCDEN010000724.1:0-2386 GCA_039179715.1 Pseudomonadota bacterium | reverse complement strand
TGCACCGGCGCTCCGGTGCGCTCAAAATAGACCGTGCCCAGCACGCCAAGGCTCTGCTTTCCGTCGACAATGCCATTCTCCGGGTTTCGGAAGACTTGCCCGATGACCTCGTGGCAGGTCACTGGACAAAAGGCGCCGAGCTCCCAGCCACGCTGCGCCTGTCCAATGCCAGCGGGCAACACCAGCCCGACAGCGAGCGGGATCTGCGCGGAGCGGCGCTCAGGATCGAAGCCGGTGGCGAGGTCCAGGATCTCCTCATGACCAACTTTCCGGTTCCCCATGCCCGCGATGCGGAGCAGTTCATCGCCTTTGCCACGGCGATGGCCGGGAATCGCATCGTCGGGATCGTCAAACTTCTTTTCGCCGTCGGTCCGCGAGAAGCGATCCGCATGCTGCGCAACGTTGCCGGCGGCACGGGCCGCAAGGTGCAGTCGCTTTCGCAGGAAAGTTTCTGGAGCCGCGGCGCGATCCTTTGGGGTGATGCCGGTCCAGTCAGATACTTTCTCCGGCCCGCATCGGACGAGCCGGAGCCGGGTTCGGACACGGAAATCCCGGTGGATCAGAACTACCTGCGCAACGAGATCACGCAGAAAGTCGGCGAAGAAGATGTCAGCTGGGAACTCTGCATTCAGCGGTTTGTCAGCGAAGAGCTCACGCCGGTCGAAGACGCCGCTGCCGAATGGTCCGAGGACAGGTCGCCGCCTGTCGTTGCCGCGCATCTCACCGTGCCCAGGCAGGATGTGACGACGCTTGAGGCACAGGAGAAAGCCGCAGCGATCGGCAGGCTGGCCTTCAACCCCTGGAACACGCAGCCCGGATTCCGTCCGCTCGGCAATCTCAACCGGGCACGCAAGGCCGTCTACGCGGCAAGTGCCGCGCACCGGGCCCGCAAGCGGTTCTATGAGCCGATCCCCTTGCGCAACCGGATCGTGACCGGCGTGCTCGCCCCCACATTCGGCTTCATCAATCGCTGGCGGCCCTGGTACCGGTTGCCGCATCTGGTTGCGCTGCTGAACCTGTCGCTGCTGCGCCATCAGCTGCGTAAGGAAAACCTTATCGACCGTGAACCGGTCGAACCCGATCCGCAGGCGACGCAACCGGGTGCTCCCACCCCCGAAGCTGCGTGGGACGGCCGGTTTTTCGACGGCAGGCAGAATGATCTCAGCGTTCCGGAAATGGGCAAGGTCGGTGCCGTCTTCGGACGCAATCTCACGCCCGATCCGCGTCCGGACGACATCAACACGCCCAACCCGGTCGAGGTCAGCCAGCAGCTGCTCTACCGGAAATCGTTTATACCGGCGACCTCGCTCAACGTGCTTGCCGCCGCCTGGATCCAGTTCCAGGTGCACGACTGGGTGCAGCACGCCCGGCGGCCCCTGGGCGAGAACGACCTTGAAGTCCCGATGCCCGATGGCCAGACATGGAAAAACACGCCCAAGGGCAAGAAAGAATCCGTCATGCGGATCGCCGGAGACCAGCCGATCGGCACCGAAGGCGAGGCCAGTCTGACATTCGAGAACACCGTTTCGCACTGGTGGGACGGCTCGGAAATCTATGGCAGCAGCCTTCAGAAATCCGACCGTCTGAGGGATGGCACCGGCCCGATGCTGCGCCTTGAAAACGGCTATCTGCCGGAAAACAATCTCGGCATGGAAGTGACCGGTTTCAACGAAAGCTGGTGGCTTGGCCTCTCGGCCCTGCACACGCTGTTCGCGCGTGAGCACAACACGGTCTGCGATGCGCTGCGCCGGGAATACCGGGACTGGAGCGATGAACGGATCTACCAGACCGCGCGGCTCGTCATCTCCGCCCTGATCGCGAAAATTCACACGACTGAATGGACCCCTGCCATCCTCGCAACACCGGAAATCGATGTTGCCCTCAATGCCAACTGGTCCGGTCCGGCAGGCGCATTCACGCGCATGGGGCTCTGGCTTCAGGAAGCCCACGCCCTGCGCGGCATACCCGAAACGCTGCCGGACCATCACGGCGCGCTCTATTGCCTGACGGAGGATTTCGTCACCGTCTACCGGCTGCACCCGCTGCTTCCCGACGACTACCGCATCCACGACAGCCAGACAGGCAGTTTCCGCGAAAAGCTCGAGTTCAACGACATGCAGGGAATTCGAACCGACGAAGTGATGCGCAGGATCGGCCTGTCGGACGTCCTCTATTCCATGGGCAACGCGCATCCGGGCGCGATCACGCTGCACAATTATCCGCGCGCCCTTCAGCACTTCACGCGCACGTCGCACGATCTTAAGACCGAAATCATTGACCTTTCGGTCGTCGATCTGGTGCGCGAACGCTCGCGCGGCATTCCACGCTACAACAAATTCCGCCAGGGCCTGCACAAACCGCCGATCCGCAGCTGGGAGGAAATCAC
>JBCDEN010000068.1:0-10655 GCA_039179715.1 Pseudomonadota bacterium | reverse complement strand
TCGCCGACACCTATGCGGTCATGGATCGTGGTGAAGTCGTGCTGGCCGGATCCGGCGCCGACCTCTCCGAGACCGAGGTTCGCCGCTATCTCACGGTTTAGGTGATGGACCCGTTCATTTGATTGAACTGGCAGGGATTAATTTGTTCGCAACGACGTTGCCGGGCAAATTCACACATTCCCCCCGGGGGATACAAAAAACGGCTCCGATCCGCACCGTCGAACCGCTCAACCGGGCACAAAGCCCGTTTGCCGCGTTTTTTCCCGGCGCTCATCGCCGTTCGCAGCGCCAATTCAACCAAGTCAAGGTGACGAACGCCGACGGAAGCCGGTTAAGGTAAAGAGCCGGTCGTTGGCCGCCAGCGGTGCTTTCTGGGTAGAAATCAACTCCGTAGTCGTGTTAGGGGCTCATGCAGCTTTCACGCTGCCGCACATGTCTGTGCTCCCGCGGCCGAGTTGCGCGGGTATTTGAATTTGGAACTGGAAATTTGCTATGCGCGTTGCAATGATTGGGACTGGCTATGTCGGCCTCGTTTCCGGCACTTGTTTTGCCGATTTCGGTCACGTGGTCACATGTATCGACAAGGACGAGACCAAAATTGATGCCCTGAATTCCGGGCAAATTCCGATCTACGAGCCTGGCCTGCAGGATCTGGTCGCCAAGAATGTTGCCGAAGAAAGACTGTATTTCACCACCGATCCGACGGACGCGATCCGGAACGCAGATGCGGTCTTTATCGCCGTGGGGACGCCGACCAGGCGCGGAGACGGCCATGCCGACCTTTCCTATGTCTATGCGGCAGCGGAAGAGATTGCGCGTCTGATCGAGGGCTTTACGGTTATCGTCACCAAGTCGACGGTCCCGGTCGGAACGGGCGATGAAGTCGAAGACATTATTCGCAAGACCAATCCCGATGCCAAATTCGCGGTTGTTTCCAACCCCGAATTCCTGCGCGAAGGCGCGGCCATCAACGACTTCAAGCGTCCGGACCGGGTCGTCGTGGGAACCGACAGTGAAGAAGCGGCAGACGTCATGCGCGAGCTTTACCGCCCGCTCTACCTCAACGAGACCCCGATCATCGTCACAAAGCGGCGCACGTCCGAACTCATCAAATACGCCGCGAACGCCTTCCTGGCCGTCAAGATCACCTTCATCAACGAGATCGCGGATCTTTGCGAAAGCGTCGGTGCGAATGTGCAGGAAGTGTCGCGCGGTATCGGGCTCGACAACCGGATCGGATCAAAGTTCCTGCATGCCGGTCCTGGCTACGGTGGCTCCTGTTTTCCAAAGGACACGCTTGCGCTTTCCAAGATCGCAGCCGACGCCAAGTCCGACCTGAAGATCGTCGATGCGGTGATCGACGTGAATTCGGAACGCAAGAAGAAGATGGCGGACAAGGTCATCGACTTCCTGGACGGAGACGTGAACGGGAAAACGATTGCACTTCTCGGTCTGGCCTTTAAGCCGAACACGGATGACATGCGCGAGGCTCCGAGCCTCGACATCGTCAAGAAGCTGCAGTCCGCCGGCGCCAAAATTCGCGCCTACGACCCGGCAAGCATGGAAGAGGCCAGTCACCTGATGTCCGACGTCATGTTCTGTGACGGGCCTTACCACGCACTGGAAAATGCCGATGTCGTGGTGATCGTGACGGAGTGGGACCAGTTCCGGGCGCTTGATCTCGACCGCGTCAAGACACTTGTGAAAGCGCCGAAAGTGGTCGATCTCAGAAACATTTACACACTCGATTACATGCTCACACGCGGCTTTGAATACACCAGCGTCGGCCGCAGCTACTGACGCTGCCCGCGCCATTTCACGTACCAAAATCAATGTTGCCGGCCGGATCAGGGGCCGGCGGCACCCACGTAACATTTGCGGGAAATCAGTTCACGTCTTTCGTGATGCTGTTGCGGCGCGCCGGGCGACCTGTTATCAGCTCCATGCACATTTGAATTTTAAGCATTTCGTTGAGTTTGTTTTAACGAAATGCGCGCTGGCGGCGTCTCCTTGATTGACATCCGAGACGCTCTCCCAGGGTCGCATATTATGGCGTGGAGCTTGCAAGGCTTGGCAAACAAATCACTCGGATACGACAAGCGCGCACGTTTCCAAAAATCCAATCCAGGCCCTGAAAATACGATCGACCGTCCGACTTTCAATCAGGACAACGAACCGCTGCCATCGGCACCGGTTCCCGGAACCGGTTATGGGAAACTGAAAAGAAGCCTCGATATTTTCGGCGCAAGCGCCGGCCTGATCCTTTTGATCCCGCTGTTGCTGGCCATTTCCGTTGCGATCAAGGCCACAAGCCGGGGACCTGTCATTTTCCGGCAGGAGAGACATGGCCTGAACGGCACTGTGTTCACGATCTTAAAGTTCAGGACCATGTACACGCATCTGGGTGACGGATCCGGTGTTGCGCAGACAGTGTGCAGCGACCCCCGCGTCACTCGGGTCGGGTCGTTCTTGCGCAAAAGCAATTTCGATGAATTGCCTCAGCTCCTCAACGTTCTCAAGGGTGAGATGTCGCTTGTCGGTCCACGCCCTCATGTCCCGGGCATGCTGGCGGCCGGCATCGCCTATGAAGAGTTCGACACAAGATACATGCGCCGTCATCAGGTGCGCCCGGGGATCACAGGGCTCGCGCAGATCAACGGCTGCCGCGGCGCGACGACAGATCCGGTATCTGCGCGCAAACGCCTGGATTACGACCTGGAATATCTGGAAAAGCAGTCCCTGCTTCTGGATCTCAAGATCATCGCGCAGACGATCGCCCGCGAATTCTTTCACGGAAACGGGTACTGACCGGTCCTGACAGCGCTCACGCGTCCTGAAGCAGCGTCGCGGCGCGCCTCAACGCGAGCAGGTATCCCTCGACACCGCACCCGGCAATCACCGCGTCCGCGCGTTGCGAAACGTAGGAGAAGTGCCGGAAAGCCTCCCGTTTGTGAATGTTGGAGACATGCACTTCCAGAACCGGGAAATGGCAGGCGCTCAAAGCGTCCAGTATTCCGATCGAAGTGTGGGAAAAGGCGGCCGGGTTGATGATGATCGCCTGGGCTGCCTCCCTGGCCTCCTGCACCCAGTCGATCAGATCGTGCTCGGCATTGCTCTGGCGGAACATGATCGTCAAGCCGAGTTCGGCGGCAAGCGCCGCGCACATTTCGTTTACATCATCCAGTGTCTGGTGACCGTAAATCTCCGGTTCCCTCTTGCCGAGCAGGTTGAGATTCGGTCCGTTCAAAATGTAGACGACTTTAGACATTTGGGTCCCTTGCTATCGTTTACGTAACATGTGCCTATTTTGCACATTTTTCCAGCATTTCCGGGCTGTTCTCCCCATAGGTCTGTGGACGGTTTCCGCCACCAAACAGCACCTATAGATGAAGTCTTGCGTGGGTTGTATTTACGTACTATTAACCATGAATATTCATCGTGGCAGAAACACAACCAAACGGAAAATCATGATAAAGCTGCGTGAAAGACTGGATACTCTGGAGGCGCTCATGGAAGCGATCGAGGGATACCAGCACCTCCCAATCGATACACTGTCACAGTTCCTGCTCGACAATTACACAGTTGATCTGGACGTTCTGGCCCAGTTTGCAAATGCGCTTGAAGTCAGGGCAAGTGAGGCTTTGCGCGCCTCCGAAGGCGCATCCGCCGCTGCTCAGTCGGCTGCCTGACAAAAGCCGGTCCCGGACCTACCCGATTGCCGTGACGTTTTCCTCAGGCCCGTCTGCCGCCTGACCCGGGGGCTGGCCTGGCGGTCCGCCCTGCCAGATCTTCTGCCTGTTTCTGATTTCTCTTGGCGCTGGTCCGAAGTATGTCGCGGTCTTGATGAAGTCGCGCGGATGCAGGATCACGCTTGAAACGCGCTGATAGAGAGACTTGGCCGAGATCGGTTTCGACAGCAATTCGTGGACACCCAGGCGGCGCGCCTCGACGATGCGGCTCCGCTCGGTATGCGCGGTCACCATGATGATGGGTATATAGGCAAAGGGATTGTTCGGACTGCGGATCATGCGCACCATGTCCGCACCGTCCAGGATGGGCATGACCCAGTCCAGGATCAGGATGTCCGGGTTGGCACGGTCCATTGCTTCGAGACCGGATGCACCGTCTTCGGCTTCCACAATGCGGCGTGCGCCGAAACCCTGCAGCATCGTTCGCAGAATCGTACGCATGTATGCACTGTCTTCGACCAGCAAAAACGTCAAAGAGGCAAGATCGAGACTCACCAAACCCTCCTAGTTTCACCTCGTCTTGACATGAAAATCTGAAGATTGGGTTAGCTGTCGGATACTCCCGGCCAGTTGGGACGCCGGCTTTTCAAGAATCTGTCGACATGCCATTTGTAAACATGATCGCGGCAACCGCACCCGGCCGGTTCACCACTTGGTAATGTTGCTTGCAGTTAACACTTTTACACCCGGCGGATTAACGTGGTTTTCAGAGCTGTCTATCATCCTGAAGCCCGCAACCATAAAAACGAGAAACAATCTTTCGATGATCACGAGCCTAATGACCACAGATCCGGACAAGAGCAGGCAAGACGAGAAGCTCGCAGGAAGTCATGAACCTTCTGCGCCGGACACCAACGGCTCGCGCGAGAACATATTGCTTTTCTCAGGTGTCGGCCTCGTGCTTCTGGCCGTGGCCATGGCGCTTTCCAACATTTTCGCCTGATTTCCGGCCAAAACACGTTTGGGTCAACGGGAATAGCCTGCCCCTCCGCGCTGCATGCGCGGTGGGTGTGCAAGCTCTCACTCAGCGCTTATCGCCCGGCAGATCGTCATCATCCAGAATGCGCCATTTGGCACCTTCCAGATCATCGTACTGACCGCTTTTCAGCGACCAGAGGAAAGCGCCCAGCCCAAGGGCGCCCAGAAGAAGCGCGATCGGGATCAGGTAGATGAGAACATCCATCAGATGTGTCTCCGCATGGATGCCGGCTGACCGCCAACGCCCGTTTCCACCGGGCCGCGATTGACCTTCTCGCGCCACCTGAGTTTCAGCGCATTCGCCGTGACCGCAATTGAAGATGCGGACATGGCGACAGCCGCCATGAGCGGTGTGACGAAACCGGCCACCGCAATGGGGACAGCGACGACGTTGTAAAGCGCGGAAATCCAGAGGTTCTGCTCGATTGCGGCGCGTGCCTTTATCGACAGGTGCAAGGCATCGGCGACCGGCATCAGCCGGTCTCCCAGGAATACGGCGTCAGCCGCTGCCTGGCTGAGATGGACCGCGGAGACGGGTGACAGCGATACATGCGCCCCGGCAAGTGCCGGTGCATCGTTGAGTCCGTCTCCAACCATCAGAACCTTGTGCCCCTTTGCCTGCAGTTCTTCCAGGCGGGCGATTTTCTGGGCCGGCTTCATGGCGGCCTGCCAATCGGAAATGTCCAGCGTCCTTGCGCAGTCCGACACCGCAGGCCGGGTGTCGCCGGACAGGATCTCAAGGCTGTAGCCGAGCTTCTTGAGGCGGTCGATGACCTCCCTGGCATCCGGCCTCAGGCTCTGGCGGAATGTCAAGAGGCGGACCGGCCGGTCTTCATAGCCGATCGCCAGAAGCGACGCTCCGGGAACGCGCGCAAGCGCTTTTTCAATCTCTAGATCGGACGCGCCGCAGAATTGCGGACTGCCGAGACGCAGTCGTTTGCCCTTGAATGTCGTCTCAAGGCCGGCACCCGAGATCTCTTCAACGTCTGCAAGCGGCACAAGAGCGCCGGTTGCGTTCACCAGCGCCACCGACAGCGGATGGCGGCTGGCGAGCGCAAGGCGACCGCCGAGCGCGATGGTCTCGTCCGCCGGATCAATCTCGCCGCACAGTTCGGGTTCTGCGCGGGTCAGGGTGCCGGTCTTGTCAAACAGGATCGTGTCCACTTCGGCGAGGCGTTCAATGGCATCGCCGGAATTGAGCAGGACCCCGCTGCGGAACAGTTGCCCCGACGCCACCACCTGAACCGCCGGAACGGCCAGCCCCAGTGCACAGGGGCAGGTAATGATGAGGACGGAAATCGAAATGACCAGCGCCGGCTGCCAGTTCATCCCGGCCAGAAGCCAGCCGAGGAACGTGAGCGCCGCAGCACCGTGCACCAGGGGCGCATAGAGGCGTGCAGCCCGGTCCGCAATGCGGACATAGGCCGATTTCGCCTGCGATGCAGTCTCCAGAAGGCGGTTGACCTCGTCGAGCAGGGTTGCACCCGATGCCGCCTCGACCCGGACCTGCAAGGCCCCGGCGCCATTCATCGTACCGGCATAAATCCTCTGCCCCGGCTTGACCGGCACCAGAACACTTTCGCCGGTGACGAGGCTCTGATCGATTTCGGAGCGGCCGGTTTCAACGACACCATCGACGGGAACGCGTTCGCCGCCGGAGACAAGAACGAGATCCCCCGCGGCGATTTTCGACAGTGGAACCTCACGGACCTCACCGTCGGGGCCCAGTCTGGCGGCGACTTCAGCCTTGAGGGCAGCAATGTTTTCCGCGAAAGACCGGGTGCGCCCGCGCATGTTGTGATCCAGATAACGGCCGACCAGAAGGAAGAACAGCAGCATGACCGCGGATTCGAAATAGGCGTGATGGTGGTGCTGCAGCGTTTGCACCACGGAAAGCGCAACGGCGAGAAAGACCCCGATGACGATCGGAACGTCCATGTTGAGCCGGCCGGAGGACAGCGCTCGGAGGGCACTCTTCACGAAAGGCCGCCCGGAATAGGCAACGGTCGGCAGCGCAATCAGGGCAGACAGCCAGTGAAAGAAATCGCGCGTCTCGGGCGTGATATCGGTCGCGTTGCCCGACCAGACGGATACCGACAGAAGCATGATGTTCATGCCGGCGAATCCGGCGACAGCCAGGCACCTCAAAAGCTCTTTTCCAGTCTGGTCCTGACGGTCTTTCTGGCTGGCCGGATCGAAAGGGTGCGCCGTGTAGCCGAGCCGGGACAGTTCGCGGACTATCTCTTCCGCGCCGGTCTGGTCTTCAACCCAATCCACCGCAAGGCGCTGGCTGGTCAGATTGACGCGCGCGGTCCGGATACCGGGCAGACGCTTCAGACCGCGTTCGATATCGCCCATGCATGCCGCACAGGTGATGCCTTCGACGGCCAGATCCATATGAACCGCTCCGTCGTTCGCCGGGGTTATGAAAGCTTGCCAGTCACGCTGATGCACAGTCACGATAAGGGCCTCAATCGCCGATGAACACACGATTTTCGGACTTGAACCTGCGGGCTCCGTCCTGCTCGATTTCCAGAACCAGCGTCCAGTTGCCCGATGGCAGCTGTTCGATCTCGCCACTGTAGCGGCCGCCGCCGTCCGCACGCAGAACCGCGGTCACATCCTCGTTTTCCTGCGCCGGGTGCCGGAGCACCACATTGACGGCGACACCGTAGAGCGGCGTGCCCTGCGCATCCATTGCGGTCACGACAAGTTTCGCACCATCGGCCGATGACCGCGCAAGTTCGCTCGACACCTGCCACCCCAGCCCGGCCTGGGTCCTGGCTGCGGCGATTTCCTGATTGTAGGTCTGCCCGGCCTCATACGAACTGTCGACCACGACGCCCGGAAAGGATCCGAGCGCGAGGTAAAGGAAAATCCCATTTGCCGTGAACACCACGCCGAAGAACCCGAGTAGCCAGGCCAGCACGGTCTTTCCGGTGATCGCCTTGGGATCCTTCATGTTCGATTGAGCCATCGTCATTTCGTTCTCCTCAGGGCTTTCAAGGTGCTTTGAACGTGTCTTTTGCGGTCACGACCTCGCCCATCACGCTCTCGGTGATGCGGAAGACAACCGGCGTCGAATGCGGCATTTCTGCCTCGGGGGGCGAACTTACAAGGACGCGAACCTCGCGCGTGGTGTCAGGCCCGACCTCGATGATCGGCCGGCCGGCAAAGGTGGAATCGGCGCCGACGGCCTCAACCAGCGTGTTCGGCGGCATGCCTTCCACGTGCAGCATGAACGCCCTCGGGTGACGGCGCTTGTTCGACAGGCGCACCGTATAGCCGTTCCTGACCGATCCGTCGGATTGCTCGACAAACACAGGATTGCGGTCGTGCAGGACGCTGATATCGGCAAAGTCGCGGTTCAGCAGGGCGAACAGCATGATGGCCCCGACCAATGCAATCACGGCGGCATAAATGACGGTGCGCGTGCGGACGATTTCGTAGACCGGTTCCTTGCCCTCGAGACGGCGCTCGATGTTTTCATCCGTGTCGTAGGCAATCAGGCCCGTCGGCTTGCCGATCTTCGTCATGATGTTGTCGCAGGCGTCGATGCAAAGACCGCACTGGATGCAATCCAGCTGCATGCCCTTTCTGATATCGACGCCGGTCGGACACACCTGGAAGCACTGGAAGCAATCGATGCAGTCGCCTGCCGGCAGCCCCTGGGCTTCAAGTTTCTTGTTGTGCTTGAGCGATCCCCTCGGCTCGCCCCGATCCCAGCGATAGGTCACATTGAGCGCCTTCTCGTCGGTCAGGGCGGCCTGTATGCGCGGCCAGGGGCACATGTAGATGCAGACCTGTTCACGCATGAAACCGGCGAGCAGGTAAGTCGTCGCCGTGAGGATGCCGATCCAGACATAGGCGACCATCGGCGCCTGGAAGGTCAGAAGCTGCCAGACCAATGTCGGCGCGTCGTTGAAATAGAGCACCCATGCGCCGCCGGTCCACCAGGCGATCATGAGCCAGAAGAAGTGTTTCGTGGCGCGCTTTTGAACCTTGCCAAAGGTCCACGGGTCCTTGTCGAGTGCGATGCGCTCGCGGCGGTCGCCCTCGATCTTGCGCTCGACCCACAAAAAGAGATCGGTCCAGACCGTCTGCGGACACAGATACCCGCACCAGATCCGGCCTGCGACCGCATTCATCAGAAAGAGCGCAACGGCCGCGATGATCAGCAGACCCGTCAGGTAGTAGACTTCCTGCGGCCAGATCTCGATGAAGAAAAAATAAGCCCGCCGGTGTTCCATATCGATGAGAACAGCCTGATCCGGGGCATTCGGTCCGCGATCGTAGCGGATGAATGGCAGGAAGTAGTAGATCCCGAGGGTGATGAAAAGCAGCGCCCACTTGATCCTGCGAAACAGGCCGTGGGTGGCCATGGGGTAGATTTTCTTGGCCGACGCAAACCACTCCTCAGAGTGTTCGCCCTGATGCGTCTCGGTGTCCGCAGACATGCCGTCCGTCCTCTCAAACGCGATCCTGCCCCAATAGGATCCTGGTCAAAGAATGAGCGGGGTTCCCCGCTCCGCAGTGCCGGACAGGCCCGGCACTTTCCTGAAGGTAATCCGGCGCAAAGCACCGCGCCTTGCGCCGGATCAAAGGTTTTTCATGATCCGGCGAACAGGCCGCATCCGCAGGTAACCGTCACTGACCTCCGCCGAAGGAGTGCACGTAAACGGTCAGCGACTTGACGGTCGCCGGGTCGAGACGCTCGACCCAGCCGGGCATCACGCCGTTGCGCGGGTTAGCGATCTGCGCCTTGATGTCGGCCAGCGAGTTGCCATAGAGGTAGTTCGCCGACATCAGGCTGGGCGCTCCAACGTCCTGGATGCCTTCAAGGTTGTCGCCGTGGCAGGCGGCGCAATTGTCCTCGTAAAGAACCTGACCGGCTGCAAGATCGATCCCCTCGTCCGTTTCGACGCCAGCACGAGCGGCGACGAAATTGGCGACCTGATCGATTTCCTCCTTGCTCAGCAACTCGTCAGCGCCAAAGGCCGGCATGTCGCCGAAACGTGCATCGTCATTGTCGGAACGAATGCCGTAGAGCAGGGTCGTGTGGATGTCATCCAGCGTGCCACCCCAGATCCATGTGTCATCCTGAAGGTTCGGATAGCCTTCCGAGCCGGTGCCTCCGGCGCCGTGACAGGGCGCGCAATTGTCGCCGAACGCGGCCTGGCCGTTGGCCAGCGCGAACTGCAGCAGTTCCTGGTCCCTGGTGATGTCCTCCAGAGACGTGGCAACGATCTTGTCGGCAAACTGGGACCGGTCCGCAACGCCCTTGTCATAGGCGGCAATCGCTTCCTGGCGCTGATTGGCTCCCAGAACGCCCTTGGTGTAGCTGGAGACCAGCGGCCATGAGGGATAAAGGACCCAGTAAATCACCGCCCAGACCACGGTTGCGTAGAAGATGTAGAGCCACCATTTCGGCAACGGGTTGTTCAGTTCCTTCAGGCCGTCCCACTCGTGACCGGTGGTCTCGACCCCGGAGATCTGGTCGACTTCCTTGTTGTGTGTGTCTGACATGATTCAGTCCTCGCGGAACGGGATCTGGGCGGCATCGTCGAACTTTTTCCGGTTCTTCGGCCACAAGGCGTAGACCAGGACGATGCCAAACAGGATCATGAAATAGAGAAGGCCCCAGGTCTGAGCGAAGCCGGCGAAAGCGTTGTAGGTCTCGTTCATCGCACTTACCTCGCGTTTGCTGCGTCATCGTAGATGGAGAAGTCCACCATGGTGCCGAGCACCTGGAGATAGGCGACCAGAGCATCCATCTCGGTGACTTCCCTGGGATTGCCGTCGAAGTCGCGCACCTTGGCGTCCGGCCAGCGCTCCTCGAAGTCGTAGGCCGCGTCGGAATCGGGCATTGCCTGACCGCGAAGGTCCGGCACGGCGTTCTCGATCTGGTCTTCCGTGTAGGGAACACCG
>JBCDEN010000383.1:0-4733 GCA_039179715.1 Pseudomonadota bacterium | reverse complement strand
GTCCTGGAAAACCGCAAGCTGCGTGAGGAACTCGCCGACAGAACCGGACTGGAAAGCCGGCTCGTTGGCCGGACATCCGTGATGGACCTCCTGCGCAAGAACGTGACCGCGCTGGCCGCGACAGACGCGGATGTGCTGATCCTCGGCGAAACAGGTTCCGGCAAGGAAGTTGTCGCCCGGGCGCTGCACGATGAAGGCCCGCGCAAGGTGAAACCCTTTGTTGCGCTCAATTGCGGGGCTTTGCCGGCCGAAATCATCGAATCGGAACTCTTTGGTCACGAGAAGGGGGCCTTCACCGGCGCAAGCGGGCAACGGATCGGCAAGCTGGAACATGCACATGGCGGTACGGTGTTCCTGGACGAGATTGAATCCATGCCGCTTGAGCTGCAGGTCAAGCTTCTGAGGGTGATTGAAACCAGGACGATCGAGAGGCTCGGTTCCAACAAGGGGATCGACCTCGATGTCCGTTTCATAGCCGCGACCAAGGAGGATCTGGAAAAGGCCGGAAAAGAGGGCCGCTTCAGGCTCGACCTGTTCTATCGGCTCAACGTGGTTCACGTCGCCATACCGCCCCTACGCGACCGGCTTGAGGACATCCCCCTTCTGTTCCGGCACCTGGCCGTTGAGGCGCGGGCGCGCTACCGGCGCGAGATACCGGACATTACCGAGGCCTACCTGGCCGGCCTGATGGCGCGCGACTGGCCGGGCAATGTCCGGGAACTGCGCAATGTTGCCGACCGTTTCGTACTCGGTCTGGAACAGCAGGCCGAACCGGCATCGGCAACGGGCGCAAACCTCTTCGAACAGGTCGCCGGTTTTGAAAAGGCGCTGATCGCCGCCGAACTGAAACGCAATGGCGGCGCCATCAAGCCCACTTACGAAAATCTCGGGCTGTCCCGGAAGGCGCTCTACGAGAAAATGCGCAAATATGCCCTTGGCAAGGACGAAAGCGAGCTTGTCTGAGCATTCGCGGTGATTGCGTATGTGCGTCTGGAGTATTGGTCGCGCAAGAAGACGTGTCGTCCCGGCCAAGCAAAGCGCGAGCCGGGATCGGGGAGGCACCGGGTTCTTTTGTGCTTGCAATGCAGCGGCTCTCCGGTCCCGGATCTCCGCGTCGCTGCGTCCGGGATGACAATGAAAAGGCAGACCGGAACGACAAATCCGGGGAGCAGATCCGTATTCCCGTGTGAGGCTGGATGGACTGGTGCCGTTTCAAGAAACGGGATTACGATCACAAATCCCGGTTTGGCAACGGGCACTAATTTGCATGCCCGGTGTCACAAACCCGGCTGTCCGGTCGTCGAAGGGGTGTCACCCTCTTTAACTTCGAAATGGAAGACACCAATGACGACTGAAAACGCAATCAATCATCTCGACCATGTTCCGGGCGTGCTGCAGCGGTTTGAAGCGGCAAGCATCGAGATCGGCAAGACCGAGCTGACGCCCGGACTGCGGCACCTCGTGGAATTGCGCGCATCTCAGATCAACCAGTGCGCCTATTGTGTAAAGATGCATACCGGTGAAGCGCTCAAGGACGGCGAAAGCCACCAGCGCCTCGAACGCATCACGGTCTGGCGCCATGTCGATGATTTCACGGCAGCCGAGAAGGCGGCATTTGCCTGGACCGAGGCATTGACCGGCCTGGGCATCGATACCGACTATGGCGCATTGCGCGCTGATCTGCGTGTGCATTTCAGCGATGGTGAGATCAGTGCGCTGACCTCCGCAGTGGCAATGATCAATCTCTGGAACCGGATCCAGGTCTCGAACCACTGATGGGACGCGAGGGCGGTATGACAGGAGCTTCACACAGCATGACCTTCGAGGACATGAGAGGCCGCCTCATCGGGCTTGCCTATCGCATGCTCGGGTCGATGGCGGATGCCGAAGACGCCGTGCAGGATACTTTCGTCAAGTGGCAGGACGCGGACCGGGAGCGGATTGCCAACCCGGAAGCCTATCTGACGACGATCTGCACCAATCGGTGCCTGGACTACCTGAAAGCCGCCCACCGGAAGCGGGTCGACTATGTCGGCCCGTGGATCCCCGAACCGCTCCAGATCGAGGCCGGAGCGGATCCGGAAGCCGACCTGGAGCGCGCCCAGTCGCTTACGACGGCCTTTCTGCTCCTGCTCGAACGGCTGACGCCGAAAGAACGGGCCGCCTATCTCTTGCGGGAAGTGTTCGGCAAATCCTATGGAGAGGTATCCGAAATCCTCGGGCTCCGCGAGACGTCCTGCCGCCAGCTGGTCTCGCGCGCCGGCCGGTTTGTGCGGTCCCGGTCTTCGCGTTCCGCGCCGACGCCGGAGCAGCAGGACATCTTCCTGAAGGCGTTCCTGTCCGCGATCGAAACAGGGTCTCCCGATGAACTTGCCGATGTCCTGGCCGAGTCCGTTCAGTTGCGCACGGATAGCGGCGGCAAGGCGGCTGCGATCAGCCGGGTCATCGAAGGCGAGGAAGTCGTCAAATTCATCACCAGGGCGATCAGCCGCTTGTGGAACCGCGATCAGATCGTGGATCTTCAGATCAACGGAAGGCGTGGACTGGCACAGCTGGAAGACGGAAAGGTCGTCACGGCCATGACCCTGGGCTTTACGGATGAAGGCAAGGTCGACCAGATCTATATCGTCCGCAATCCGGACAAGCTGGAACGTCTGACGATGCCGACAAAACACGACCCCAGCAATGGCGCCCTCTGGCAATAGCGCATCACTGGGCTTATCGATGTGTCGGTTCCGACACATCGGCCATTTCCATGTGTCGGAACCTGCACATTCCATAAGAAATTCCCCGGACTGTCTCCCGCGCGCCAGTTTGCTAATCTGCGGAAATCAGCGCTTTCCGGCGGGTCGCCCCCAACTGGCACACGATTTGCGAACAGTACTGCGACCAGCCTCCGGGCTGTCCGGCTTTTCGGCCGTCATATTGAAATGTCTGGGAGGACATCCGATGAAAAAATTTGTAATTGCCGCTGCGACGGCAGCTTCCTTCGCCATGACGTCTTCGGCCTTTGCCGCCGATGACTGCTCCGACGGTGAAGTTGTCATCAAGTTCAGCCACGTTGTTGCAGCACAGGGCCACCCGAAGGGCGAAATGGCGAGCGCACTGGCCGACCGCATCAACAAGGAAATGGACGGCAAGGCCTGCATGCAGGTGTTCCCGTCTTCGCAGCTCTTCGACGACAACAAGGTGATGGAAGCCTTGCTGCTCGGCGATGTCCAGCTGGCTGCCCCGTCCCTGTCGAAGTTCGAATCCTACACGCTGAAATACCGCGTTTTCGATCTGCCGTTCCTGTTCACCAACATGGATGCCGTGACCACCTTCACCAAGGGTGAGAAGGGTCAGGAACTGCTCGGTGCGATGTCCGACTACGGTTTTGTCGGTCTCGGCTACGTCTTCAACGGCCTGAAGCAGTTTTCTGCCGACAAGCCGCTGATGCTGCCGACCGACGCCAAGGGCCTGAAGTTCCGTGTCCAGACCTCCGACGTTGCCGTTGCCATGATCGAGGCGCTTGGCGCCAACGCCCAGAAGCTTGCGTTCAAGGAAGTCTACGGCGCGCTCCAGACCGGTGTTGTTGACGGGCAGGAAAACACCTGGTCCAACATCTACACCCAGAAGTTCTTTGAGGTTCAGGACGGCACCACCGAAACGAACCACCAGCTTCTGACCTATCTGGCCGTGACCTCCCAGGAGTGGCTGGACAGCCTGGATGCCGACGTCAAGGACCAGTTCCTGACGATCTTCAACGAAGTTGCCGACGAGTACAATGCGCGGGCTGCGCAGATCAACGAAGACAACAAGAAGAAGATCATGGAAAATGGCGGCGAAGTCCGTCAGCTGACCGCTGAAGAGCGGGATCAGTGGGTTGAGACCATGAAGCCGGTCTGGGACAAGTTCCGTGACGATATCGGCCAGGATGTGATCGATGCTGCGGTTTCGTCCAACCAGGCAAGCTAAGCTGCCTTGACAAAGCGAAGTTGCGGGGAAGGCCTGCGGGCCTTCCTCGTCAATCGCCTGACACCTTCAAAAAAGTAGAATGCTCTCAACGGGGGAGGGTAATATGGGCTCCTGGTTGGCCACATACTGGCCGGTCGTGCTGATCGTCGCGTTTTTCTGTCTCTATGTCGTGCTTGACTATGTGAAACCGAAACTCATCGAGTCGCTGGACGAAACCTTCATCGCACTCATTCTGGCACTGATGACCCTGGTGACGTTTTCCCAGGTGGTCGCGCGCTACGGCTTCAACTCGGGCTGGGGCGGAGCGCTTGAATTCACGCGTGTCCTGTTCGCCTGGCTGATCCTGTTCGGCATGAGCTACGGCATCAAGATCGGTGCTCACCTCGGTGTCGATGCGATCATCAATCTTCTGCCCAAGCCCCTCTTCCGCCTTGCGGCTCTGCTCGGTGCCGCGCTCACCATTCTCTACGCGGCGCTTCTGTTTGAAGCCGCTTGGCTTGCTGCACTTCTCTCCCTGGAGAACAAGGGATCGAGCGGCGGTGCCTATGCCTATGTGGCCAGGTTCTACAAGCTGCCGATCGGCATGGAAGACCTGAAGTGGCCGGTCTTCATCATCGAGTGGTTCGAAGTTCGCGAGCGCGTGCCCCGCTGGATACCCTACATCATCCTGCCGATCGGACTGGCGCTGCTGGCCTATCGGTCCGTTCAGGCATTCATCCTGATCCTTCTTGGAAAAAAGGACGCCATCATCGCCGCTCACGAGGCGGAGGAGCTGG
>JBCDEN010000389.1:0-4699 GCA_039179715.1 Pseudomonadota bacterium | reverse complement strand
GCGCGGGCGAGATTGTCCTGTGCGTCGGCATCGCAAGCGGTGCAAGGCCGCGTGCCCGCGTCGGCAAAGGACCCCGAAAATAAACGGCACCGGTGAAGTCGCCGGTGCCGTCTCAGGCGCGATTGCCTGCGACCTGGCCCTGTCGTCAGCTGATCGGATAGTCGTTCACGAGAAACTCGACGGCCGGAAGAAGCGCGGCTGGATCGACATTGGAAGAGATACCGTTGAATTCGATCGTGCCGGTCAAATGGGTGATCAGGAGATCTCCATCGTGGGACGCACCAAGCGAAACGGCCCCGGCCTCAACGAGATCGAACAATTCCAGCTCATTCGGATCGTTGTTGGCAACGATGGATGCCAGCAGGTCGGGATCGCCATCCCTGAGATCCAGCACAAGCTTGTCCCGCTTCACGTTGAAATCGGCGATCACGTCGTCGCCTTCGCCCTCGCGGAACGGGTTGAAAATGAAACTGTCCCCAGACCGTCCGCCGACCAGGAAGTCGTCGCCTTCTTCACCTTCAAGGCCGTCTTTTCCGCGACCGCCATTGAGGTAGTCGTCATCGGCTCCGCCTTCGAGCATATCCTTGCCGCCACCGCCGATAAGAGTGTCGTGACCATCGCCGCCATTGAGGAAATCCTGGCCGTGTCCGCCGTTCAGATAGTCGTTGTCGGCACCGCCTTCGATCGTGTCGTTGTTTCTTCCGCCAAACAGGTAATCGTTGCCGTCACCGCCCTTGATGAGATCATGTCCGCGTCCGCCGGAAATGATGTCATGTCCGCCAAGCCCATTGGCAATGTCGTCGCCCTTACCGAGCGAAATGAAGTCGAAATGATCGGAGCCGATAACGGCATCCGGTCCGCTGCCGGTGAACAGGAATCCGCCTTTTGCAAACGTGATGTCGTAGGGCAGCAGGACGTTGTCGATGACGTGCACGATGCCGTTTTCGGCAACAATGCCGTTTTCGCTTCCCGCCGGATTGGCAACATTTGGATCGGCGAACCCGTCGTCCTTGTCGCCGAGGGAAAGACCGGATGACGTGTCCGGTTCGATCGTTTCACCGGAAAGGGTCGTGATGCTGCTGCTCCCCGCAACGGCTGTCCCGTCAAGTGCGCCACCGGCAATGTGGTAAGTCAGGACAGATTTCAGAAAGGCAGTTGGGTTGTCGGAAGGAGACAGGAGTTCGGACGCGGCGATCAGGGCCGGAACCACCTTGGCTTCGTCCGTGCCGACACTCGGGTCGAGCGCATTTGCGAGATTGAGAAATGCCTGGTCCGTTGGTGCGAAAACGGTAAGCAGTGCGTTCTTGTCACCGGCGGCGGTGGCGAGATCCGGGAAAGCTCCAAGGGCTGCTGTGAGAATCTGAAAATCGTTACTTCCGCTCGCGATATCGAGGATCGTGTTTGTAGGCATTTTTTTGCGCTCCCTACCTGCGCCCCATCGCGGCTGTTTACGAAGGCCTTTGAGATCGGTTTGAAAAAGAACACGAATTAACGTTCACAGTCTCGTGAAGGCAGGGAGGCCTGATTCCGTTCGCCTTGCTTTGCACAGAACCATTGAAAAATGCGATTTTTGCAGTCAGGCTATTGACAGACATCGGCCTTTCGCAGGTCCGGCGATCACATCAGGAGAGATGCATGTATCTGGCAATGAACAGGTTTTCAATTCTTGAAGGTCACGAGGAGGCATTCGAAACGGTTTGGCGCGAACGGGAATCCCAACTCTCGGATGTTCCCGGTTTCAAGACCTTTCATTTGTTGAAAGGCGCGTTTGACGAGAAGACCGGAACGACCCTTTACGCGAGCCATACAATTTGGGCTGATCGCGAGGATTTCGTGAACTGGACGAAATCGGAGCACTTCCGGGCAGCACACAGAAATGCGGGCGACAACAAGCATTTGTACGCAGGCCACCCGCAATTCGAAGGTTTTGAAGCTGTCTTGAGCGAGTAAGCCCACGGCTACAGGCTTTGACGTTGCCGTGCCGCCCCGCTGCGATGCGAGGCGGCAGATTGCGCCTTACTCGGCGGCCTTGGCCGTCAGGTTCTTGAGCGCTCCCGTCATCTTGCCGATGCTCGGATGATCCGCGGGAAGACCGTGCTCCGCGGCCAGCGCTGCCGGCGTGCGGTAGACCAGGATCGTGCCGTCGCTTGTTTCGATGATCGCGACGCGGATCGGCAGGTCAAGTCCGGCTTCCGGCGCGTCCTTGATGACGGGTGTGCCAAGCTTCGGATTGCCGAAAATCACGACTTGGTTGGCCGGTATTTCCATGTCGACGCTTTTGCCGCCCGCAGCGTGATCAACCCGCGCGAACACCTTCGCCCCAGCCTTTTCGACGGCGGCGACCAGATTGTCGGCGGTCTGCGCAACAGAATGTGCGCTCGGTACATGGACAAGCGAAGAATCAGCTGCGTTGGCGGCTGGTACGGCAAGGGTCAGGGCGAGGGCTGAAAGAAGGGACTTGAAAGCAGTGGTCAGCATGGCGGTCTCCGCAATTGGTGATTTGAACGGCGCGCAGTTTCGCTTGTCGATTGTCCTTCGCGCCAATCACACTTTTATGATCAAAATGTAGCCTTTCTAAGTTAGAGTGCCGGAACGTCACCGGAACCGGTTGGGAGCGTCCTATGAACTCGGATTCGCGTTTTGAAACCGTGCTTGAATTTTACAACACACATCCGATCAACGAGCACGAGATTCGCGAAAAACTCCGTTTGGATGGAAACGAAACAGGCGATTTCCTCCAGGAGGAACTCCTGAAATACGATCAGGATCACTACGGTGGCGTGGCGGCGACAGACGCACTTGCCTCGCTGGCGAATGTGACCGGGGCCACTCATGTGCTCGATGTCGGCAGCGGCATGGGCGGACCGGCACGCTACCTGGCGCGCCAGTATGGCTGCCGGGTCTCGGGACTGGATCTGACAGAAAGCCGGGTCCTTGGCGCACGCCGCTTGACGGATCTCGCCGGCCTGTCAGAACGGATCGACTTCAACCGGGGCAATGCGCTCGACATGCCGTTTGAGGCCGCGAGCTTCGACGCTGTCGTAAGTCAGGAAACATTCCTGCATGTGCCTGACAAGGCAACGCTCCTGTCGGAATGCGCGCGCGTTTTGAAGCCCGGTGGACGGATCGCCTTCACAGATATCCTGGTGACGGACAAGATGGACGAAAACACCCGCACGCGCCTCGGAGCCAAGATGGCGACAAACGACCTGTCGTCCGCTGACACTTATCGTGAGTTGCTCGCGGGAAGCGGCTTTGACAAGATCGAGGTTCGGGATCTGAGCGATGAATGGCGCGACATACTTGTCAAACGGTTGACCATGTATCGCAGCCTGAAAGAGCAGACCATAAAGCGTTTCGGCGAGGATGGTTTCAGGAAGTGGGACGACGCCTATGCGTTTTTCGTAGGTTTGTACCGAACGGGTGAACTCGGCGGGGGAAGGTTCAGCGCGACCAGGCTGGCAGATTAAATTTCTCCACTTCCTTCAGATCCGCTCACATATCGCGCTCGTAGGGTTCATTGAACGCAAACGTCTGATAAGCCCGGAGTTGCCGAATGCACATGCGCAAAGCCTTCAAAGTCGCCACGCAAACCGCTGTCGTATCGGCTCTCTTGCTGGGTGGGGCGGTCGCAGGCTCCGATCCGGCGGGTGAATGGGCCTGGAAGTATCGTGTCCTGGTGGTGTTCGCTCCCGACGGTGAGGACGCAGCGCTGCTGGATCAACGCGAGCAGTTGGCCGGACTGGACAGGGAAATCGCTGAACGGCACATGTCGGTGATCGAAGTCGTGAGCGGCGAAGCGACGACGCTTCAAGGTGCAAAGCTTGATATCTCGGGATCTGACATGGTGCGGTATGTGCGAAAGCAGAACGCGCAATTCGAAGTGCTGTTACTGGGCAAGGACACGGGCATCAAGCTGCGCTCTTTTGTGCCCGTGACGGCAAACGAAATTTTTTCCCTGATCGACACGATGCCGATGCGGCGCCAGGAAATGCGCGCAGGAAGGGCGCAGGAGTCGTGAGGGCAGACGAGTTTGGATACGCAAATGACCGGAACGGATAACACAGCATCTGCGGCTCCCGATGCCATGCCCTTGCCCGCAAAGTGGCTCGGTACGACCGGAGCAATTCCGTTTGTCGTCACTGCGATTGTCGCCGCATTCGGTCCGCAGGACTGGTCGGCATGGGCAGCACAGGCTCTGGCCTATTACGGAGCGGTGATCCTCTCCTTTCTCGGCGGCATCCATTGGGGTCTGGCGATCTCGAACAACGGTCCCACCAGGATATCGGCCGTAAGGCTGTGCTGGAGCGTTGTCCCGTCCCTGATTGCTTGGGGCGCACTGCTGCTGCCGCTGTTTTTCGGTTTGATGGTTCTGACAGCCGCATTCGGTCTCGTTCTTTTTGTCGACACGAGAGCAGGAACGCGCGCGGTGGTGCCATCCTGGTTTCCTGGCCTTCGAACGGCCCTGTCCGTTGCGGTGATCGCGTCTTTGCCTTTGGGCCTGATCGGCGCTGCCTAAACGGCACCCTTCCAACACCCTTGCCGCCGGTACGCCTGTTCGTCAGGAAGCTGTCGCCGGACGGTGCCTGCGCGCACTGAACGTCCGCGGAAAGTCGGCTTGTCTTCACGCGTTCGTGAATTGCGCCGCGCGCTTCGAATGACAATCTACCTATCAGTAGATAGATTATCAGGCAGCAAT
>JBCDEN010000017.1:0-16082 GCA_039179715.1 Pseudomonadota bacterium | reverse complement strand
GGCGCGCGCCGGTCCGCCACCTATCCCGCCGCCGGACTGTTCCTCCACGATGGTGTTCCATTCGCCGCACGACTCGCAGCGGCCAACCCACTTTGCCGTGATCGCGCCGCAAGACTGGCAGACAAAGGATGTGGACCGCCGCGCCATGCAATCTCCAATCAGGTGAGGGGGCCGTAGACGCGCTCAAAGCGCCGCCCGAGACTTGTCAGATATTCGTAATCGATTGTCTCCGCATAGGCCGCCAGGTCTGCCGCGGCAACATTCGGTCCCAGCATTTCCACATATGTGCCACGTTCGAGCAGTTGGTCAGGAATGTCAGTCACGTCGAGCGTGATCATGTCCATGGATATGCGGCCGAGGATCGGCGCCTTGTGACCGCCGATCATGGCGAAGCCGCCGGGATTTTCGTCCGTGGAACCGGCCCGGCGCAGCATCCCGTCGGCATAGCCGGCCGCAACCACGGCGTTCCTGAGCGGGCGCGTAGCCGTGTGCTTTGCGCCATATCCGATCGTGTCGCCTTTTGGAACGTCACGCACGATCATGATGCGTGCCTCGACCTTGGCAACGGGTGTCATCGGGTTGGGTTCGTCCTCGACCGCCTTGCCACCGTAAAGCGAGATGCCGGGCCGAACGACGTCGAAATGATAGTCGGCACCCATCAGGACACCCGCCGAATTTGCCAGCGAACGGGGCAGATGGGCATGGGGAGCCGTCACCTCGCGGAAGAGATCGAGCTGGCGCTTGTTCATCGGATGGGATGGCGTTGAACCGCATGCCAGGTGGCTCATCAGCAGGGATGGCACAAACGGTCCCATCATCTCGGCATCGCCGAGGGTTCGGGAAAATTCCTCCGGAGACAGCCCGAGCCGGTGGATGCCCGTGTCAACGTGTACGGCGGCATCAAGGGATCTGTCCGATGATTTGCACATCCCGATCCAGTCTTTCACCTCGGCAAGAGAGCCGAGGACCGGACGTATGCCGTGCTCCAGATAAGAGCTGCTCGTTCCCGGCAAAAGGCCGTTCAGCGCATAGATTGTAGCTTCCGGAAGAACCCGCCTGAGTGCGATCGCTTCGGTCGGCACGGCGACGAAAAACGTCCGGCATCCGGTGTTGAACAGCACCCGGCCCACTTCTGACTGACCCGTGCCATAGGCATCGGCCTTGATGGCAGCCGCGCATTCGCTTCGGCCACCCAGCCGGTCGTTCAAAAAGCGCCAGTTTCTTGAAATGGCATCGACGTCAATCGTGAGCCGGCCACCGTAGAGGTCGGAATGGAACTGGTTTTCTGCGGCTGGTGACACTGTCTGGCGCTGCTCCGGCACATGCGACGGCTCAAGGATTCGCGCGCCAGTCTAGCGCATCGCCCGGCAGGAATTCCAATTCAAAAACAGGCAAAACGGACCAAATCTTGCGCAGGGTCCACGGCGTTAGCCGGGTGAACACCGCTCAGTCCTGATAGAGAAATTCGATGCCGGCTTCGTCGGTCCGGATCCAGCGGACCTCGCCGTGAAAGCGCAGCTTCTTGCTTTCCACCTCGAGCACGATTTTCTCGTTGTGCTGCAGGCCTTTGGTCTTGGTCGCAATGCGGCAGCCGCCTGCGCTGATGTCTTCAACGACGCAAGGCTGGTGAGAATTCTCGAATTTCAGGATTCCAGGCCACTTGCAACGCTTGCGCGGGAAGATCCTGGTCTCCTCCAGTAATTTCTGCGTCGGTGGCAGCACGTGGGTCTTTCCCGGTGTAAGGCGCAACAGACTTAATATTATTGACCTAAAGTAAGCAAAGGGACTTAAAGATGGTTTAAGATTGGCATGTTGTACAATTCGAAATTGCGCTTCAATAAAGTTGTGTTGTCCGGAATAATTCTACCAAAGCGCGCAATAGTCTTGAAAATCTGCCTGTCGGTACATCGGTATGCGTGCGCGCGGGTCATTCATACCGTTGTGGCAGATGGTCGTCTTCAGCAAGATCTGAAAAGCGCGTGAATTCGCCCTGGAAGTGCAGGTTGGCCGTGCCCGTCGGTCCATGACGCTGCTTGGCAATGATCACTTCTGCCTTGCCCCTTGCAGCGTCGTGCTTGGCCTCCCAGGCCGCGTATTCCGGCGATCCGATCTCGGGTTCGGTCTTGGAGAGATAATATTCCTCGCGATAGACGAACATCACCACGTCGGCGTCCTGCTCGATGGAGCCCGATTCGCGAAGATCGGACATCATCGGCCGCTTGTCGTCGCGCGATTCAACCTGGCGGGAAAGCTGCGACAGGGCGATGATCGGGACATTCAGCTCCTTGGCAAGCGCCTTCAGCCCGGTCGTGATTTCCGTGATTTCCTGAACCCGGTTTCCGGAGTTCTTCGCGGAACCGGACAGCAGCTGAATATAGTCCACGACAAGCAGGTCCAGCCCGCGCTGCCGCTTGAGCCTGCGGGCCTTTGCCACGAGTGCGGCAATGGAGATACCGCCCGTCTGGTCAACGTGCAGGGGAACCGACTGCATGGTCTGGGCACAGGCGGCGAGTTTTTCGAATTCCGCTTCCGTGATGTCGCCCCGGCGGATCTTGGAGGAGGAGATTTCCGCCTGTTCGGAAATGATACGGGTTGCGAGCTGTTCCGCCGACATTTCAAGCGAGAAGAAACCGACGACACCGCCATTCACCGTCTTGATCGCGCCGTCTTGCTGTTCTTCGAACTTGTAGGCCTGGGCGATGTTGTAGGCAATGTTGGTGGCAAGCGAGGTTTTGCCCATTGCCGGACGCCCGGCGAGCACGATCAGGTCCGATTGCTGCAAGCCGCCCATCAGTCGGTCAAGCTCACGCAGACCGGTGGAAATGCCCGACAGCGCACCTTCGCGGTTGTAGGCGGCATGCGCCATTTCGATCGTTTCGGTGAGCGCGTCGCCGAAGGCCACGAACCCGCCTTCGCTCCGTCCGGTCTCGGCAAGTTCGAACAAGCGGCGTTCCGCGTCGTCGATCTGCTGTCCCGGCGGAACGTCGATCGGCGCGTCGAAGGCGATATTGACCATGTCCTCGCCGATCCTGATCAGATTCCTGCGGATTGCGAGGTCGTAGATCGTGCGTCCGTAGTCCTCGGCGTTGATGATGGAGGCGGCATCACCTGCAAGACGCAGCAGGAACTGCGTTGCGGACAGGTCGGCGATTTTTGCATCGGCCGGATAAAAGGTCTTCAGAGTGATCGGGGACGCGGTCTTGCCGGCCCGGATGAGATGGCCGATCTTTTCGTAAATGTCCTGGTGAGAGGGCACGAAAAAGTGGTGCGGTTCCAGAAAGTCGGAAACCCGGTAAAACGTTTCGTTGTTTACCAGGATAGCGCCCAGGAGCTGGCGTTCAGCCTCTGCATTATGCGGCGCGAGACGTTGAACGTCTTCTTCCGTTTCGACCTTCTTAAGCGTGCCCTTCATACCGACCCCCGAGATCCCAAGTCCATCCGGCATACCTTCACTTGCTGGCCGTCTCAAGGCTCAAAAACAGCTGTCATTGTTTCCCACCGACTTATGCAGATCAGCGGGGAAAGACTCAAATCCGTCTTGACTCCAAAGCTGTTTGAAGACTCAAGGCGATAGCTCTTAGTCATTGATATCTATTATGTTTTTAAATGTGTTAATGAGAGGTTAAAGATTTCCGTTGTGCTTTCAAAGCCTTGCCGGAGAATCCGTACCCGTTGGTTTAGGGCCGCTCTCGGAACGGCAAACAAGGATTGCCGGCAAAACAAAAAACGGCGCTCCGATGAGCGCCGTTTCATAAATCTGCCGGAATGAATCAGAAGCCGGTCAGACCGCTTCTTCTTCCGTTGCAGCTTCCTCGACAGATTCGCCTTCGCCGTCACCGTCGCTTTCGGCAGCAGCTTCGGCTTCCCCGTCTTCAGCCTCTTCGTCTTCTTCGAATTCAAAGACGTCCTGCTCGGGGGTGGTGAGGTCTTCACCGGCAGCCTGGCGGACCGCTTCGTCTTCGGAGCGGGCAACGTTCACGCTGATCGTAACTTCGACTTCCGGGTGCAGGCGGATCAGAACGCTGTGCAGGCCGATGGTCTTGATCGGCGTGCGCAGTTCAACCTGGCTGCGGGCAACACTGAAACCGGCCTCGGTCAGGCCTTCGGCGATATCGCGCGTGGAAACGGAACCGTAGAGCTGGCCTGTTTCACCGGCGGACCGGATCATGACCAGTGCTTCGCCGTCCAGCTTGGATGCAACGGCTTCGGCTTCGCTCTTGCGCTCCAGGTTACGTGCTTCCAGCTGTGCACGCTCGAGCTCGAAACGCTCAAGGTTGGCCTTGTTGGCACGCAGCGCCTTGCCCTGCGGCAGAAGGTAGTTGCGGGCATAGCCGTCACGCACGCGGACGGTGTCGCCCATCTGTCCGAGCTTGGCGATACGCTCAAGAAGAATGATTTGCATTTTGTCTCTCCTACTGTCCCGCCATGTGGCGGTTAGAGACCGTTTGTCCGCGGTCCCAATACGGATCTCCCGGGCGGACCCGGGAGAACGGGTTTCGGGTCGGAAACCTTAGCTGATCACGAACGGCAGCAGGCCAAGCAGGCGGGCACGCTTGATGGCGCGGGCCAGCTCACGCTGCTTTTTCGCGGAAACCGCGGTGATCCGGCTCGGAACGATCTTGCCGCGCTCGGAAATGTAGCGTTGCAGCAGACGGATGTCCTTGTAGTCGATCTTCGGTGCGTTGGAACCGGAGAACGGGCAGGTCTTCCTGCGCCGGAAGAAGGGACGGCGGCTCGGAAGCTGTGCAATATCAACCATTGTCTCTTACTCCTCTTCGCCACGGCGCGGCGGACGGCCACCGCCTGAACGTTCACCGCGGTCGCCCCGGTCGCCCCGGTCGCCCCGGTCGCCTCGGTCGCCCCGGCCACCGCCGCGGCGGTCGTCACGGTCACGCTTCTGCATCATTGCGGAGAGTTCTTCGTCCAGTTCGTCGACCCGGAAGGTCATGAAGCGGAGGACGTCTTCGCTGAGGCCCATCTGACGCTCCATCTCGGCAACAGCCGCATGCGGCGCCGTGATGTTCATCAGGGTGTAGTGAGCCTTGCGGTTCTTCTTGATGCGGTAGGCGAGGGACCGCAGACCCCAGTTTTCGATCTTGCCGACAGAACCACCAGCGCCTTCGATGAGGCCCTTGAACTGTTCGACGAGCGCTTCGACCTGCTGGGCCGAAACATCCTGGCGCGCCAGGAAAACGTGCTCATAAAGAGGCATGAAACAAGCCTTTCTTCGTGTTGACAACGCGGGATTGGCGCAAAGCCTCCTCGTAGACCCGGAAAGGCGCACGAGAACTCTTACGGGAGTGGGAACACGGGAAGTCGGATCTTTTGAAAAGCTCCTGGCAAACGCCCTTCCGTTCAGCCCCCGGCCAAAGCCCGGATGAAGCGCGCTGTATACTCCGATTTCGGGAAATTGCAAGGGGCGGCGCGCGAAATCTCGCGGGGATCTGGCCTGCAGGCGAACCATGCTGCTTTATGACCGTAATTCGCGCGGCGTCAGCAACATCTGCGCCGCGCATCCTCGCTGGAGGAAACCCGGTCGCTGTCTCGAAGTCTGGTCATCTGTCATACGCCAAATAAACCCGCAAGGGACCCGTCTTGCGGGAAGAACCTTGGAAGGTTTGCTGTGCCGCGTCTGCGCGCATAGAGTGTGAGTGGGGGATTGGGTATGACAAAAATATCTGAAGGGTTTGACCGCGAAGAGCATGAGGGCTGGCTGAACGAGCAACCGGTCGACGTGGCGCTCGTCATCGCGGCCAGGTCCGCGCAGCGGATAGCACCAATGCTGGCTGGCTTGTTCGAGAACAAACTTGAGGCTCCAGACAGCATACTCCTGCCACTCTTCCGTGCCATGGAATTGCCACGAGCTGCGGCCAAATATCCAGCCCGTGGCCAGGAAATGTGGCCTGCCACCTCCGCCGTCGCCACCGGAGCAGCCACCGCCACCGGCGCCTTCGCTAGCGCCGACGCCGCCAGAGCTGCCGCCGACGCCGCGACCGCCGCCGCCGCCAGTGCTGACGCTATTGCTGCCTTCGCCACCGCCGCCAACAGAGCTGTTGCCGACGCCGCTGCCACCGCCGCCACCGCCGCCGCTGCAGCCAGTGCCGCTACCGTGTCTGCTCTTCAAACAGATCGTCGCCAGATTGAAACCGGTCTTTCCTCCTTTGGTCTGGCTGAAGCGCCGCTTTGGCGGGACGATCAAATTCCCGACGAGGTTTACAAGGAGTGGGAAAACCTCAAGTCCCGGCTCTTGTCCCTTGGCCACGACTGGGAAATATGGACCGGCTGGTATGAAGACCGTCTTTCCGGCCACCCGGCGCAAAGCGAAGCGCTGGAGGTAGCTCGCGTGACCTTGCCCGAGGCGATGTGGGGTGAGGGACCCGCGCTGGTCAATGCCACCCTCCGGGAGTTGACGGACCTTGCCGGAAAGGGCGGGGACGAAGCCGTGGACCAGCGCATGGCGGAGCTGCGGCGGGCGTATCCGGGTAGGCCAACCAAAGCGGTCGACAATTCTGAGAAAGACGCAGAGTCAGAGGCCGAACAGAAACGAGAGCGTGACGAACCGAACTTGGAAGAAACGGACAGCAGCGACGCAAGTGCGGCACCTGAAACAGAGGCTCTTGCGGACGGTGCCGGGATCGACCTGGAAAAACTGCCGTGCGTCTGGCTTTTGCAATATAAGCCCGGCGACCGGGTCGCCAGGTGGGTGAATGACGCCGTGCCCGGATCGGAGTTGCCGTGGAAAAGAGGCAATGCTCATCAGGCTGTTATCAGGGCCGGGGATCCGGTTTTCTACTGGCGGTCGAATAGCCGGTCCGGTGTGTCGGACGGGGGACTTGTCGGCATCGGCAGGGTGACGTCGGAACAGACGGTGCTGGACCGTGATGTTGAGCGTATCCCCACCACCGTCACACGCTTCGATGAAAGGGCGATCATCAACCGGAAGGTCGTCCGGGAGGAGATGGGCCTGAGCCGCAAGTTCTGGCCCGGGTCGGTACTGGAGGTTCCGCCTGAAGAAGCGTTGAGCATCCATCAGGCCCTGCCGGACCATGATTTTCCCGGTCTTTTTTCACAAGAGGAACTGATCGCCGCCGGGTTCGTGCCACCGGCACCGCCAACAACGGAAAGCCACGAAACCCCGATCAGCGCCGACCGGCCGGAAACCGCGCAGGACTTCTTGAACCGGGCCCCGCTGGCCTTCGCGCTGGCGACCCACGTCAACCATACCTGGACCGCCCAGACCGAAGAGGCGGAGGAAGACCCGCCGGCCGAATTTTGGCCGGAGATTTGGCAGAAGACCTGCCGGATTGCCCGGCAGTGTCTGGACTGGCTGCATATGGAACGGGTCACCCGCAAGACGAAGGAACCCGATGACGCGGCCTTTATCCTGCACGTCGATGCGCCCTGGGGCGGCGGCAAGACGACGTTCGCCAATTTTCTGGCGCGCATTCTCAATCTGAAAGCCCATGGTCTCGACCCCGATGCCGCAGAAAAGGACGACCTGATCCGGGACCTTCGGTTCGACTATTGGGAAAAGGCGTTTCATGACCGGCGCTGGTTCACGGTCCATTTCAACGCCTGGCAGCATGAGCATGTCACGCCGCCCTGGTGGAACTTTTATGAAAGCATCCGCCGGCAGACCATGCGCGCGATCCTCTATGAAGACGGCAGATGCGAGGGCGGTCCGTGGATCTGGCGGACGTTCAAACGCTGCATGGTGTGGCTGCGGTTTCTCGTCTTTGAATGGGTCTGGCGCATCCTGACCTGGAAGCTGGTCTGGACATGCGTAATCATTGTGGTGTCCGGACTGGGGCTCTATTATTTCTCCACGACCGATGCCTATGAGCAGTTGATGGCGTCGATCGGCGGGCAGAACGACACGACAGGGGCCGTGTTCCGCGCGGTTCTGGGTGTCGGGGCGGCCAGTGGGGCGACCCTGGCGATTTTCCGGGCCTTCAAATCCGGATTGCAGACTATCATCAACAGCGCCGGCGCTTCGGCCAATGCCGCCTCGCTAGGTGTTGCCGATCCGATCCAGAAGTTCCGGCGTCATTTCAGCTGGTATATGCGCCAGCTTGATCATCCGGTGCTGGTCATTATTGATGATCTGGACCGGTGTTCGCCAAAATATGTGGTTGAACTGGTGCGCGGCCTGATGACGATCTTCAAGTCGCCGCGCGTTGTGTTTGTGCTTCTGGGAGACAAGGACTGGATCGAAACCGCCTTCGCCAAGGTGCACGATGAAATGGCCGACGCGCATCTGGACGCGCATGTATCCTTTGGCGGGCGGTTTGCCGAAAAGGCGATCCAGCTGTCGTTCCTGCTGCCCGAACCCAGCGAAGATGCACGCCAGAGCTATCTGAAGGAACTGCTGGGCGCGGCTGTCGTCGACGCGGATGCTTCCGACACGGGAGAAGCCGATCTGGAAGACCTGGAGCCGGTCCTGAAAAGCGTCAGCGCGCTGTTTTCCGGCGCGGAGAGTTTCTCGGACCAAAGCCAGGCGGCGCAAAGGAGTGAGGAACTCCTTGAAAAATCTGTCGAGAGCGCTCCGGCCGAGCGCCGGGAAAGGCTGCGCAAGGCTGGATCGGTTTTTCTGAACCGGGAAAAGATGCAGCGAGCGGCGACAGCGCGCTCTACGCAGCAGGAGATCAAGCTGCACGGGCTGCGGCCGATGAAGGAAATGCTGCCGAGCAATCCGCGACGCGTGAAACGCATTATCAATATGGTGAGCGCCTATCAGGCCAGCGCCCAAACCGCCGAGGGTGTCGATCTTGGCACGGCCAGGTGGAAGCAGCTTGTGCTCTGGGTGCTGATCATGTGCGAATATCCGAAGGTCTGGCAGGATCTCGTGCGGGATGCGGCCTTTGGCAAGGAACTCCTTGAACGGCTCGACGCCGTCCCTGAAAGCGGTAAGGCTGAACAGATAGAGAATGCAAGCGACCCGGAAAATCCAGACGAGCCGGATGAAACAAGCGCCCGCATTGACGAAATTCTGGCGGACGAAGCCCTGGTGAAGCTTATAAGGGGTGTGCCGTTTGCTTCCGCAAAGGAAGCAAGGTCGCCGGCGCACCTGACGAACGATGCCCTGGTCTGGTTGCGGCGTCTGACGCCCCTGGAGTAGCAGCAGGGTGCCCGGGACTGGTTTGCGGTGGGATTGCAGGAGCCGGTTGAGCGGAATCTTTGGCCTCGGGACTTGACAGTCATGGGCTCTCCGTATCATAGCCTGCCGCCAACACCTGCGGGTTTTGCTTGAAAGCTGCTAGAACACACTCTTCTATGCCGCCGGCAGAAGCTCTCCCTGACGAAGAAGCCTTGCCGCAGCCGATACGGAGAAACAATCCAGATGACCGTTGCATTAACGTTCCCGGGCCAGGGCAGCCAAAGTGTCGGCATGGGCAAGGTGCTTGCCGATACCTATCCCGAGGCAAAGGCCGTCTTCGATGAAGTGGATGCAGCGCTTGGACAGAAACTGTCCGACATCATGTGGAACGGTCCTGAAGACGCGCTCACCCTGACAGCCAACGCGCAGCCTGCATTGATGGCTGTCAGCCTCGCGACCATGCGGGTGCTGGAGGCAAAAGGGCTTGATCTCACGTCGAGCGTTGCCTTTGTGGCCGGGCATTCTCTCGGAGAATATTCCGCGCTTGCAGCCGCCGGCAGCCTCGACATCGCAACAACCGCCCGCCTGTTGCGCGTGCGCGGCGATGCCATGCAGAATGCGGTCCCGGTTGGGGCGGGCGCCATGGCGGCACTGCTCGGTCTGGATTTTGAGCTTGCCGCCGAAATTGCCGAGGAAGCCGCGCAGGGAGAAGTCTGCCAGGCCGCCAACGACAACGCGCCCGGTCAGGTGGTCGTTTCCGGTCATCTGGCGGCTGTCGAGCGCGCGGTCGAGATTGCAAAGGCAAAGGGCGCGCGCCGCGCCGTGATGCTGCCGGTGAGCGCTCCGTTCCATTGCTCCTTGATGGCACCGGCTGCCGATGCCATGTCTGAGGCACTGGCAAATGCCGAGATCGTATCGCCTGCGGTCCCGCTGGTCGCCAACGTTCTGGCCGGGCCGATTACCGACCCGGCAGACATCCGCGCCCGGCTCGTTGAACAGGTTACCGGCACGGTTCGCTGGCGTGAGAGCGTGCTCTGGCTTGCGTCGCAGGGCGTTGACACCTTTGTCGAGGTCGGCACCGGCAAGGTGCTGACGGGCATGGTCCGCAGGATCAGCAAGGAATCCACGGGCATGGCCGTGAACACGCCGGAAGACATCGATGCGCTGACCGAAAAGCTCGGCGGATAGGCTGCAGGTTGTGTCCGGCGCGGCACGCGATGGTCATGGTGAAAAACGGAACTCGATGAGGGAAGGACCCCACATGTTCAGCTTGGAAGGCAAGAACGCGCTCGTCACGGGTGCGACGGGTGGCATCGGCGAAGCGATCGCCCGCATGTTGCACGCACAAGGAGCGTCCGTTTCCCTGTCTGGAACGCGCGCGGAAAAACTGGAAGCGCTGGTGGCAGAGCTCGGCGAGCGGGCGTTTGTGACACCAGCCAACCTCTCCGATCGCGATGCCGTTGATGCCCTCTTGCCGGCCGCGGAAGAGAAGATGGGCTCGGTCGACATTCTCGTGAACAATGCCGGGATTACCCGTGACAACATCTTCATGCGCATGAAGGACGACGAGTGGGACCAGGTTCTCGAGGTCAATCTGAGTTCCGGTTTCCGTCTTTGCCGCGCCGCCATCAAGGGCATGATGAAGCGCCGGAACGGCCGCATCATCGGTATTACCTCCGTCGTCGGCGTGACCGGCAACCCGGGCCAGGTCAACTATGCCGCTGCCAAGGCCGGCATGATCGGCATGTACAAATCGCTGGCGCGCGAAGTCGCCAGCCGGAACATAACGGTCAACGCGGTTGCGCCCGGATTCATCGAAACGGCGATGACCGATGCGCTGAACGACAAGCAAAAAGAATCAATTCTCGGGAGCGTTCCGGCAGGGCGATTGGGGACGTCTTCGGAGATTGCTTCTGCCGTCCTCTACCTGGCAAGTGAAGAGGCAGCCTATGTGACCGGCCAGACCCTCCACGTCAATGGCGGCATGGCTATGATTTAAAAGGGAAATTTGCCGCGCAGGCAAAAAGAATCCTGACCGTTTCAAAGCGGTCCGGACTGGCTGGTAATGGTCCACAAAGTGTGTTACCAACCCGCCGATTGTTACGAATTGCGTTATTGGGGCCGGTCTCCCGGCGCGGTGACGCTGAAACATCTTCAAGACCGCGAGTTGGCACTGTCCTTATATGCTACAGGCCGAGGCAGTTTCGCGAGTGATGAATAGACGAAGAATAAGGAAGTGAAAAATGAGCGATATCGCGGATCGGGTGAAGAAAATTGTTGTTGAACACCTTGGTGTCGACGCTGACAAGGTTGTGGAAGGCGCAAGCTTTATCGACGATCTCGGCGCAGACAGCCTCGACACCGTCGAGCTGGTCATGGCATTTGAAGAAGAGTTCGGTGTTGAAATCCCCGACACGGCTGCCGAGACGATCCTGACCGTGGGCGATGCGGTCAAGTTTCTGGAAGCAAACAAGTAAGGGCCAGCCCTTCTTGAATTTGGATTTAAGTTTGGGCCGGCGGGGCATGCTCCGCCTGGCCCTTCCAACGTAAGTGCAGGTGTATGAGGCGAGTTGTCGTAACTGGGTTGGGCATGGTGACGCCGCTTGGCGGTAACGTCGATGCCACTTGGAAAGGGATCCTTGCAGGAAAGAGCGGGGCCAACAAGGTCACGAACTTCAAGGTCGATGATCTGACCTGCCAGATTGCCTGTCAGATCCCCCGCGACCCTGGCGAGGAAGGGGCATTCAATCCCGATGATTGGATGGACGTCAAGGAACAGCGCAAGGTCGACGACTTCATCGTCTACGCCATGGCCGCCGCCGATCAGGCGATGGCGGACTCCGGTTTCAAGGCAGAGACCTACGAGCAGCAGGCCCGTTCCGGTGTCCTGATCGGTTCCGGTATCGGCGGCTTGCAGGGCATCGAGCAGGGTGCACAGATCCTGGCCGAGAAGGGCCCGCGCCGCATCAGCCCGTTCTTCATACCGGGCCGCCTGATCAACCTTGCAGGCGGTTACGTGTCCATCCGGCACAGCCTCAAGGGTCCGAACCACGCCGTCGTGACCGCGTGCTCGACCGGCGCGCATGCGATCGGCGATGCGTCCCGGCTGATTGCGTTCGGTGATGCGGACGTCATGGTGGCGGGCGGTGCTGAATCTCCTGTCTGCCGTCTGGCGATCGCCGGCTTCGCAGCCTGCCGCGCCTTGTCGACCGGGTTCAATGACACGCCCGAACGAGGATCACGCCCGTATGACGTTGCCCGGGATGGTTTCGTCATGGGCGAAGGCGCGGGCGTGGTTGTTCTGGAGGAATACGAACACGCGGTGAACCGAGGTGCCACGATCTACGCCGAGGTGATCGGATATGGTCTGTCCGGGGATGCCTATCACATCACGGCGCCGTCTTCCGACGGCGACGGTGCCTACAGGTGCATGGAAGCTGCCTTGAACCGTGCCGGTATCACGCCGGCCGACATCGACTATGTCAATGCGCATGGAACCTCCACGCCACTTGGAGATGAAATCGAGCTTGGTGCGGTGACAAGACTGGCAGGACAGAGCGCGGCGGGATTGACCATGTCGTCAACGAAGTCCTCGATCGGACATCTGCTTGGCGCCGCCGGGGCGGTGGAGTCGATTTTCTCGATCCTGGCGATCCGGGACGGTATGGCACCGCCTACCATCAACCTCGACAATCCATCGGTTGAAACCGAAATCGATCTTGTGCCGCACACGCCCAAGCAACTGGATATCAATGTGGCCTTGTCGAACTCGTTCGGCTTCGGCGGAACAAATGCATCACTTGTCTTCCGTAAAGTTGCCGCATAACCCCTTCAAATTCTGTCCGGCCGGGAGTGATTCTCAGCCTCCGGCCGGAGAAACTGAATGTGACGACTGGTCCGCTTGAGCTCGGCTCGTTCCCGGGAGCTCTATTTTGGAGGTGCGACCCAATATGCGCAGAAAGCCGAAAAGCCCACGCGAAGCGCTGCAGCCCGAACCAGCGCCTGCACCGCCGCAGCGTTCCAGGCACGTGCGCAACCCCCTGGTCATCCTGAGCAACCTGATCATCACGCTCGCGGTATTCGGCCTCGCCGCCGTGGGCGGCGCGCTTTATTTCGGCAAAACGAAGTTTGAACAGCCCGGTCCGCTGACCGAAGATGCGACAGTGGTGATCGCATCCGGTTCCGGTCTGTCGGGCATCACCACCAGGCTGGCCGGCAACGGCGTCATCGGGGACAGCGTGTTCGACGAGTGGGTCTTCAATCTCGGGATCCGCTTCTACAAGAACGCAACCGATCTGAAAGCCGGTGAATACGCCTTTGCCCCTGGCGTGTCGATGCATGAGATCATGACCGATCTTGTCCAGGGCAATGCCGTGACCCATTCCGTGACAATCCCCGAAGGCTGGACGACCGCACAGATCTTGGAGCGTGTGCGCGAGCACCCGATCCTCGTCGGCGAGATTACGGATGTCCCTGCCGAAGGCGATCTGCTGCCGCAGACTTATACTTTTGCCAGAGGCACGACGCGGCAGGAGGTTCTTGCTCAGATGAAAGAGGCGCAGGAGCGTCTTCTTGCGGAAATCTGGGAGCGGCGCACGGATGACCTGCCGGTTTCCTCACCGGAGGAACTGGTTGTCCTGGCCTCGATCGTTGAAAAGGAAACAGCGCTTGCGGATGAACGCCCGAGGGTTGCCGGTGTCTTTGTCAATCGCCTCAACAAGAGCATGCGCCTGCAGTCCGATCCGACCATCCTTTATGGTCTTTACGGCGGCGAGGCCTGGCTGCAAGACAGATCCGCCATCAAGCAATCCGAGATCAACGCCCAGAACGAATACAATACCTATCAGATCGACGGGCTTCCGCCCGGACCGATCGGCAACCCGGGCAGGGCCGCCATGGAGGCGGTTGCCAACCCGTCGCGCACCCAGGACCTTTTCTTTGTTGCCGACGGCACCGGTGGCCACGTGTTCGCCGAGACCTATGAGCAGCACCAGGACAACGTTCGCAAATGGCGCCAGATAGAGCGGCAGCGCCGTGAGTCCGAGCAGCAGCAGAATACGGAACCTGCAACGTCCAACTAGACGGATTTGACCGCAGGATCGCAGCAAGGCAGGGCCGAATGGCTCTGTCTCAAGTCCGGAGGGGGCATATGGCGCTAGCCAGCATGACGGGTTTTGCACGATCGATCGGAGAATCCGGGCCGGTCCGCTGGACCTGGGAATTAAGGTCGGTCAACGGCAAGTCCCTGGACCTGCGCATTCGCATCCCTGCCGGGCTGGAAGCGCTGGAACCTCAGATCCGGGAACGTTGCGGCAAGGTACTCAGGCGCGGCAACGTCTCTATCGGTCTTGCCATGCACCGGGACCAGTCGGAGCAGATGCTGCAGGTGAACGAGGGCGCGCTGGAAGCGGTCTTGTCGACAATCGATCTTCTGAAAGACCGCGTTCCGGATCTGGCTCCGCCGTCCCTTGATGGCATCCTGTCCCAAAAGGGCGTTTTCGAACTCAAGGAACCCGAGGACGACGAGGAAGCGCAGGCGGCCCTGCACAAGGCCCTGCTGACCACGCTCGACGCGGCGCTGATTGATCTCGTGGACATGCGTCACACCGAGGGACAGGCGATCAATGACGTTGTGCGCGGGCAGTTTGACAGGATTTCTCAGCTCACGCAGGCAGCCGAAGAGCTTCCGGCAAGGCATACTGACGCCATCAAGGAACGGCTCCGCAAGCAGGTTGCGGACCTGATGGACGCGTCCGACGGCCAGTTCGACCCGCAACGGCTGCACCAGGAGGCGGTGTTTCTCGCGACCAAGGCGGATATCCGCGAAGAGCTGGACCGTTTGCATGCGCATGTGGCCGCTGCACGGGATCTGATGGACACCGGAGGCGCGATCGGGCGGCGCCTTGACTTTCTTGCACAGGAATTCAACCGGGAGGCCAACACGCTGTGCTCGAAATCCAATGATGTTGATCTGACGGCAATCGGCCTGGACCTGAAAGCCGTCATCGACCAGATGCGCGAGCAGATTCAGAACCTGGAGTGAGACCCATGGCAGCGACACCTGCAGGAACCACCGTCAGCGCGGAGCAGGCGGAACAGCAGCGGCGGGGACTGATGCTGGTGCTGTCTTCCCCGTCAGGCGCGGGCAAATCCACGATCGCCCGATTGCTCCTGGACAAGGAAGAAAATCTGGCACTGTCCATTTCCGTCACAACGCGCCCGCGCCGCTCCAGCGAAGTGGACGGGGTTCACTATCATTTTCTGGATTCCAAACGCTTCGAGCGCATGCGTGAGCACGATGAATTGCTGGAATGGGCGGAGGTTCACGGAAACTATTATGCGACGCCGCGCGGTCCGGTCGAGGATGCCATAGAGAGCGGACGCGATATCCTGTTCGACATCGACATCCAGGGCACCTTTCAGCTTTATGACAAAATGCGGTCGGACGTGGTTTCCGTGTTCATCCTGCCGCCCTCCATTGCCGAGATGAAATCGCGTCTGTTTCGCCGCGCCGAGGATGCCGACGAGATCATTGCAAAGCGTATGAAAACGGCTGTCGGTGAAATGCGTCACTGGTCGGAATACGACTATGTCGTTGTCAATGATGACCTTGAGCGGGCGTTCGAAAACGTGCGTGCAATTCTGAGAGCCGAACGTTTGAAACAGTTCCGCTCGCCAAAGATCGGACCGCTCATCCAGGGCATGGTCGATGACCTGGAAACGGAGCTCGGGGATTAGGGTACGGGCTCATAAATGAAGCCGATTTGGCGGCAGAAATGGCGAAATCTCGCGAGGAAGTGCGCGCAGAGCGGGCTTTTTGCCCGGTCAAGCGCGCTGACGGTGCGAGGTAATGCCATTTTGCCGTCCTTTGGATTTGGCCGTTTTTACCATCTGCCAAGAAGCGAAAGGCTTCAAAATGAAAAACATTTAATGCACATTAGATTAACGCAGTTGTGCAAAACGAAAAAAAACAAATTGACTTCAT
>JBCDEN010000183.1:0-7125 GCA_039179715.1 Pseudomonadota bacterium | reverse complement strand
TTGATGTGTCCGGCATTCATAAAGCGGACGCTCACTGGAAAAGGACGAGGACATGAAATCATTTTTCAAGCGTTTGTCTTTGACCGGCTTTGCAGTCGCGCTTTCCACAACTGGTTTCGCCGCGGATCTGCCGACCCCGGTCATTGAACATATCCCCGAAGTTCCGGCCGTCGGCGGCTGGTACCTGCGCGGTGACATCGGTTACAAGATCTATCAGGCACCGGACATCAAATACGGGACGATCGATTTCTTCGACGAAGATATGGACGGAACCTTCATGATCGGGGCCGGCGTCGGTTACAAGTGGAACAATCACTTCCGTACGGATTTCACGATCGACTACGAATTCCCGACCGAAGTGAGTTCCAAGGCCGACTGTAGCAGCGTGTGCGGCGCGCCAGGGTACTCGGTCGAAAAGGCGGACATCGATGTCTGGACCTTCATGGTCAACGGCTATGTCGACATCGCCACCTGGAACCGGTTCACACCTTATGTCGGTGCCGGTATCGGTGCGTCCTACGTCTCGACCAGCGACATCACCTTCCGCAATCCGGACGGTGCGACGGGCACCTATGAGAGCGACGGCAAGTGGAACTTCGCCTGGGCCCTTATGGCCGGTGCCAGTTATGACATCACGCCGAACTTCGCGCTTGATGGCGGATATCGGTACCTCAATATCGGCGATGCCCATTCCAAGAGCTTCACGACCGCAGGCCAGACCTCGCGGATCGAATATGAAGATCTGTCCGCCCACGAGTTCCGTCTGGGTGCGCGGTACACGTTCAACACGACCCACGCTCCGGCGCCGATCATCTACGACAAGGGGCCGATCAGCAGCAATTTCTGATCAGGCTCGCATCGATCTTGCGATGGCCGGTCTCAACGACCGGCCATTTTGCGTTCGACCGGCCATGTCGCATTTGATCGGCCATGTCGCATTTGATCGGGAAGTGAATTGACCCGGGCGGCTTAAGGCTCTATTCCCGCAGGTGGGACACCCCTCCCCAACGAGGGGCAACTATCTGCGAGGGTAGACAGATATGACAGAGCTTACCGTAAAGCCGGACGTGCGTCCGGCCAATCCCCATTTTTCATCCGGACCCTGCTCCAAGCGGCCTGGCTGGTCGCTGGACGGACTGTCCGATGCCGCCCTGGGCCGTTCGCACCGGGCAAAGCCCGGCAAGGCGAAACTCGCCGAGGCGATTGACCTCACACGGAAGGTGCTCGAGGTTCCCGAAGACTACAGGATCGGCATCGTGCCCGCCTCGGATACGGGCGCGGTTGAAATGGCGCTCTGGTCGATGCTTGGCGCGCGCGGGGTCGACATGCTGGCGTGGGAGAGCTTCGGCAAGGGCTGGGTCACCGATGTGGTCAAGCAGCTGAAACTTGAAGATGCACGGGTTCTGGAGGCTGCCTATGGCGAGCTACCCGATCTAGCATCGGTCGATTTCTCCAGGGATGTCGTCTTTACCTGGAACGGCACGACCTCGGGCGTTCGTGTTCCGAACGGCGACTGGATTCCCGCCGACAGACAGGGTCTGACGATCTGTGACGCGACCTCCGCGGCGTTCGCGCAGGAGCTGCCGTTCGACAAACTCGATGTGGTGACCTTCTCCTGGCAAAAGGTGCTCGGAGGGGAGGCGGCGCACGGTGTCCTGATCCTGAGCCCGCGCGCCGTGAAACGCCTCGAAACCTATACGCCCGCCTGGCCAATGCCGAAAATTTTCCGCCTGACCAAGGGCGGAAAGCTCATCGAGGGCGTTTTCAGGGGCGAGACCATCAATACTCCGTCGATGCTCTGCGTCGAGGACTACATCGATGCGCTCAACTGGGCCGGCGGTATCGGCGGCCTTGCCGGGCTGCGAAATCGCGCCGACAGCAACCTTGGGGTCCTTGCCGCCTGGGTCGAAAAGTCCGGCTGGGCCGACTTCCTGGCCTCTGATCCTGCGACACTGTCCAACACGTCCGTGTGTCTCAGGATCACCGATCCGGATATCCTGGCCCTTGACGAGGCCGGACAAGCCGCCTTCGCCAAGGCGATTGCAGCTTGCCTCGACCGGGAAGGGGTCGCCTTCGATATCGGAGCCTACCGCGATGCGCCGTCGGGTCTGAGGATCTGGGCCGGCGCGACGATCGAGACCGCTGACCTGAAGGCGCTGACCGCGTGGCTCGACTGGGCGCATGCGATCGAAAAGGCGAACCTGTCGCAGGCGGCCTGAACACGTCTCCACACATGACACACCATCCGGGCAGCATGCTGCCCGGTCGATATTTGCATTCAAGGAGACGTCAACATGGCTCCCAAGGTACTTATTTCCGACAAGCTTTCACCCGCTGCCGTGCAGATTTTCAGGGATCGCGGCCTGGATGTCGATTTCCTGCCCGACATTGGCAAGGACAAGGAAAAACTGCTCGAGATCATCGGTCAGTATGACGGGCTGGCGATCCGGTCCGCGACCAAGGTGACCGAAAAGATCATTGCGGCTGCAGACAATCTCAAGGTTATCGGCCGCGCCGGCATCGGTGTCGACAACGTCGACATACCCAAGGCCACAGCGCGCGGCATCATCGTCATGAACACGCCGTTCGGCAATGCCATCACGACTGCGGAACACGCGATCTCGATGATGATGGCCGTGGCGCGGCAGATCCCGGCAGCCGATGCGTCCACACAGGCGGGGAAATGGGAAAAGTCGCGCTTCATGGGCCGCGAACTCACCGGCAAGACACTTGGTCTTGTCGGTTGCGGCAACATCGGTTCGATCGTCGCCGACAGGGCGATCGGGCTCAGAATGAAGGTCGTCGCCTTCGACCCGTTTCTGACGCCTGAACGCGCGGTTTCTCTCGGCGTTGAAAAGGTGGAACTGGATGACCTCTTCGCCCGCTCCGATTTCATCACGCTGCATACACCACTGACCGACAAGACGCGCAACATCATCAACGCGGATGCGATCTCGAAGATGAGAACCGGCGCCTACCTGATCAACTGCGCCCGTGGCGGCCTGGCGGACGAGACAGCCGTCCGGCAGGCTTTGGACGCAGGCACGCTCGCCGGGGCCGCGTTTGATGTGTTCGTGGACGAACCCGCGCAGGAAAATGTCCTGTTCGGTGCGCCGAATTTCGTGTCCACCCCGCATCTGGGTGCGTCCACATCCGAAGCGCAGGAGAATGTGGCGCTGCAGGTGGCCGAACAGATGTGCGACTACCTTCTTGACGGGGCCGTTCGCAATGCGCTCAACATGCCCTCGATCACCGCTGAGGAAGCTCCAAAGCTTGCGCCTTTCGTACGTCTTGCCGAGCAGCTCGGGTCCTTTGCCGGCCAGTTGACCGAGACCGGCATCGAAGGCGTCAAGATCGAATATGCAGGGGCCGTGGGCGAGATGAACGTCCAGGCGCTGACGGCGGCAGCAATCACGGGCCTTCTGACGCCGTTGCTCCAGACGGTGAACATGGTTTCCGCGCCGATCCTGGCAAAGGACCGTGGTATCAAGGTCGAAGAAATCCGCAGGGACAAACAGGGCGCCTACGAGACCTATATTCGCCTGACGGTCATTACGGAGCGGCAGGAACGTTCGGTGGCCGGAACCGTCTTTGCCGACGGAAAGCCGCGCATCATTCAGGTGAAAGGCATCAACATGGAAGCCGAGCTCGGCGAGCACATGCTCTACATCACCAACGAGGACAAGCCGGGTTTCATCGGTCAGCTCGGCATGGAACTGGGCAACAGCGGCGTCAATATCGCCACCTTCAATCTCGGCAGGCAGGCGCCCGGCGCGGATGCGATCTGCCTTGTGGAAGTGGATGGCAAGGTCGATACCGAGGTGTTGAAACGGCTGGAGGCGGTTTCTCATGTCAAGCAGGTGAAAGACTTGAGGTTCTGAACCGTTCCGGCGACGAACGCGGCACACAGCGACAAGGCCCGCGAAAACGGGTCTTGCATATGTTGAGGGAAAATCGTCCTTCGCCGCCCGTCCGGACGAGGTGGGTCAAACGCTGCCAGCCGGCACAACTACTTGCCGCCAAATCGGCTTCATTTATGGGTCTGTACCCTATTCTTGCGGAAGACCCTGCCGTCCAGTGCAACCAACCCGATCAGGAGAACCGCAAATCCGGCCAATTGCAGGACGCTGAGATTCTCTCCCAGGATCAGCCATCCGAACAGCAGGGCGCTTGCCGGAACGATCAGCGTGACCAGGGAGGCATTGGTTGCGCCGGCATCCGCCAGAAGCTGGAAATAGATCAGGTAGGCGAGCGCGGTCGCAATGATGCCGAGGGCGGCGACATTCGCCCAGGCGGTCAGGCTTGTTTCGGAAACGGTCCAGCCGGAGCCGAAATAGAGTGCGACAGGCAGCATGATCAGGCTTGACCCGAGCAATTGCCCTGCTGCGGAAACCTGCGGGCGGACCCCCTTGAACCGGCGCGCATATGTGGCGGCACATGCGTAGGATATGGCAGCGCCAAGGCAGCTCAGCTGCGCCCAGACCGGATCGTCTGCAACCCCGGACAAGCTGCTGGACAACATGATCGCGACTCCGGCAACCCCGAGCAGGACCCCGGCAATCTTGTTGAAGGGCAGAGTTTCTTGTCCGGTCAGAAGCCCGGCAACGATGACGGTGAAGATGGGCGTTGTCGCGTTCAGGATGGAGGCCAGCCCCGCGCCGATCTCCGTCTGCCCGAGAAACAGTAGCGAAAAGGGAACGGCGTTGTTCAAGAACCCCATGAGAAGAAACGGCAAGGCAAGGTCCAGCTTCAATTTGCCGAGCAGGTTCTGCTTCCAGAGGACGAGCAGCAGGACGGCGCACGCGCTCGAGACCCGGAGGAAAACGAGAACGAAGGGCGGGATTTCCGCGACAGCCACCTTCGCAAACAGGAAGGAACCGCCCCAGATGGCGCCGAGGACTGCCAGCATGACCCAGTTTCGAAGTGACATCTGATTTATCATTCCCGGTTGACTTGTTCCCCGGTTATCACGATGGCGCACCAGCAGACACCCGGAAAACGAGCGGATGGCGGCCGGGCCGCTTGCGTAACGGTTTCAGTTCGGCAATGTAGGCACATATCTTCTGCTGTTTCCGGCAGCTTCAGGACCTCTCTTTTCCATGACGCAGACCGACACATCCGCCGAGACCCAGCCCCAAGCCGGGCGGCTCACGCCGTTGCTGATCGCAGCAGCCTGCCTGCTGGGCGCCAACGGCCTGTCCATGACAATGATTGCCGTTCGTGCGCGTGTGGAGGGTCTCCCGGACACGAGCATCGGCCTCTTGGGATCGCTCTATTTCGCAGGACTCATTTCCGGTGTCCTGCTGGCCCCGTTCCTGATTGCCAGGGCCGGTCATATCCGCGTTTTTGCCGCGCTTGCATCAATCAGTGCGATCGCGGTGCTGGCACTCGCCTTCGCACCTACAGGCTGGCCGTGGATGCTGGCTCGTTTCGTCAGCGGAGCTGCCTTCTGCGGGACGGCCATGGTTCTGGAAAGCTGGCTGAATTCGATCGCATCCAACACGTCGCGCGGCCGCATTCTGTCGATCTACCGGATCGTGGACCTGGGCGCGGTCATGGGAGGACAGTTCATCCTGCCTGTCTTCGGGGCATCCGGCCCGGATATCCTGATGGTGCTTGCCGTGCTTTTCTGTTTTGCGGTCGTGCCGATTTCGCTCGCGCGCGGCGGCAACCCGCCCGCGCCGCCGGCACGGCTCGTCAATCCGCTGATGCTGTGGCGGGTTTCTCCCGTGGCCATTGTCGGCATCTTTACCATCGGCCTGACAAACGGTGCCTTCCGGATGATCGGCCCGATCTATGCCGAAAGCATCGGTCTCGGTCTTGAAACGGTTGCGGCTTTCATCGCGATCTGGGTGTTTGCGGGGGCGATTTTCCAGTACCCGGCCGGGTGGATCTCGGACCGGGTCGACAGACGGTTTGTGCTGATCGCCTTCACGATCGGCGCCGGGGCGGCCTGTCTTTTCATCGCGCGCTCAATGACGCAAACCGAGTTGTTTCTCGGTGTCTTCTTTTTCGGCGGATTTGCGCTTCCGCTCTATTCGCTCTCGGCAGCGCACGGCAACGACCACGCCAAGCCGGGCCAGTTCATCGACGTTGCCGCCGGGATCATGCTCGCTTTCGGCGCAGGAGCGATGATCGGGCCGTTCGTGGCGTCCGTGCTCATGGGTGTCTTCGGCCCGGCATCATTTTTCGTCTACACCGCAACGCTGCATCTCATCCTGGTTGTTTTCGTCATTGTGCGCATGTTCAGCCGCGATGCCGTCCCGGCCGATCAACGGCGCCGTTTCGTCTGGCTGCTCAGAACCTCACCGATGATGAACAGGCTGGCACGGGGCGAAAAGCCGGACGAAAACGGCCCCGCGCCCCAATAACGCCAAAGATGCGTTTATAAGCGGTGCTTAAATGCCTAACGGGACGACAGAAACTGCGCACGTGGACTCGCGTGAGGGCGCAAACCTGTCTATAGTCCGCGCCGTTTGCCCCGGTCCGGTTGCCGGGGCTTGTCGTGTTGGCATGCCGGATAAGGTCCGGTGGCAAAGAATCTGCTTTCAGGAGAGCAAAGACTATATGGCGAATGTGGTTGTTGTCGGTTCGCAATGGGGTGACGAAGGCAAAGGCAAGATTGTCGACTGGCTGTCAGAACAGGCTGATGTCATCGTGAGGTTCCAGGGCGGACACAACGCCGGGCATACGCTCGTCATCGATGGCGTGAGCTACAAACTGTCCCTGTTGCCGTCGGGCGTTGCGCGTCCCGGCAAGCTCTCCGTTATCGGCAATGGCGTCGTCCTCGATCCGCATGCGCTGGCCGAGGAGGTCGAAAAACTGGCCGGACAGGGTGTCGTCGTGACACCTGAGACGCTGCGCGTGGCGGAAAACGCGACACTCATTCTGTCACTGCACCGGGAACTGGACGCGCTTCGCGAAAACTCGAACACGGGCACGCGCATCGGAACAACCAAGCGCGGCATCGGTCCGGCATATGAAGACAAGGTCGGACGCCGGGCGATCCGGCTGATGGATCTGAAAAACCTGACGACGCTGCCCGCCAAGATCGATCGCCTGCTGACCCACCACAACGCGCTTCGCCGTGGACTTGGCCAGGACGAGATTTCAGCCCAGGCGATC
>JBCDEN010000035.1:0-12600 GCA_039179715.1 Pseudomonadota bacterium | reverse complement strand
TCAGATCCATCCGTGCATAGGCGCTGCAGCACGCGGAAAATCCCTCGAAACGGACCGCGCCGGGACTGACGGTCACCACCGGATCGGCCTCCCGCAGGATCTTTGCGAGCATTGCAGGGGGCACATAGTAGCGCGCAGCCACGGTTTCGGAGACTGCGCGCAGGCCCTTGGCGGTGATATCGGGACAGAGCGCACGGGCACTCAGGAACTTGCCGGAATTCGATGGCGACGCACCGCTTTCCCCGACCAGGGACAGCCGGGTTGTGCCGTCCTTCGCCTGAAACCCGGACGCAGCCACGTATCGATAGGTCTTGTCGGTCGCGGGCAAAACTGGATATCCCGTCAAACAAAAAAGCAACTGGACGTCTTGTGGCGCATTTCAATTAAAACGGGATGAAAATAAATCCTAACAATTGTCATAATTCCTGAGGCCGGCAGCGTCTCAACACTCCTTGGATCGACCGGACTTCAGCGCTCAGGCCCCGGTTTTTTGGTGACCCGCAAACGGCACGGCTTCAGGACAGCCGTTTCGTCTCTTTCCGGGCGAGATTTCTCTTAACTTTCAGGTAGCTTAAGCTAAGATTTCCAACATTGCGTCTTTGCAGCGGCCCGCGAGAGGGTCAGTGGAACAACGGTTGCCTTGTGACCGTATGTTCCGGGTGCGGCAACAATTGCGAGGAAGCGTGTAATGGGTTGGGTTCGCTCTCTTCTAACGGGTGTTTCGGTTCCCTGCCTCATGCTCGGGCTGCTTTTCTTCGCCGCCTCGCTGACACCGTCCCTGATACCGCGCGGTCCGCTGGTCCAGGGCATACTTGGCGGCATCGTGATCGCGCTCGGGTATTTGCTGGGAAGGATCATCGACCTGACCTGGCGCGCCGCCGACCTGCCGCGACTGCGCGGCAAGGCCGCGCTGACAGCAAATCTTGTGCTTGCAACCGCCACGCTTGTGTTCATTTTCTGGACCGCGACATCCAGTTTGAAATGGCAGAACGAACTGCGGGTCAAAATGGGTCTTGATCCTGCTGAAGCCCAGCATCTTGTCACCATCCTGGTCAGCGCAACGCTCACCTTCGTCGCTGCCTACCTGCTCGGCGCCCTGATTGTCGCCCTGTTCCGCTGGATCCGGTCACGCTTTTATCGCTTCATGCCCGCGCGGCGGGCCAATGTGCTCGGGGTCGTTGCGGTGATCCTGATCCTGTTCGTGGTAACGCGCGACGGCATTCTCGATGGGGTCGTGACCGGGCTCGACGAAAGCTACGAGACGGCACAGCAGCTTTTCGACGCGGCCCCGCCGCCACCGGCTGATCCGCGCAAGTCGGGATCTGCCGACTCGCTGATCGACTGGGCCGCGATGGGCAAGCCCGGGCGCGATTTCGTCCAGTCCGGGCCGGACAAGGACGCGATCTCCGCCTTCACCGGCAAACCGGCCCTGGACCCGATCCGGGTCTATGTCGGTCGGGCCAACGCGGAGACACCCGAAGAACGGGCCAGGCTTGCGCTTGAGGAACTCAAGCGGCTGAACGCGTTCGAGCGCGAGGTTCTGATCGTCACAAGCCCGACCGGAACCGGCTGGATGGACCCCGGTTCCCATGATCCGCTCGAATACATGCACAACGGCGATATCGCGACGGTGAGCGCACAGTATTCGTATCTGCAGTCGCCGCTCGCACTGATCCTGGAGACGCGCACCGGGCTCGACCAGGCGACGGCCCTGCTTGAAGTGGTTCACGACCATTGGAAGACCTTGCCGAAGGACAGCCGCCCGAGGCTCTATGCCCACGGCCTCAGTCTCGGTGCCTGGTCATCCATGTACGGAACCAACCTGTTCCGCCTCGTCGGCGACCCGATCGACGGGGCGTTCTGGGCCGGCCCGCCATTTCCGTCTGATCTGTGGAACTATGTCCAGAATGCCCGCAATCCGGGCAGCCCCTGGGTTCTGCCCACGATCGGCGACGGTTCGCTTGTGCGCTACGCCTCGCATTACGCCGATGCCTCCCGGGCGCCGTCGGACTGGGGCGGCATGCGCATCGTCTTCCTGCAGTATTCCAGCGACCCGATCGTCTTTTACGATCCGTTTTCCCTGTGGCGCGCACCACCCTGGATGAACGATCCGCCCGCCCCGGACGCGTCGGAACACCTGACCTTCATTCCGGTGGTCACCCAGTTTCAGCTTGCGCTCGACATGGCCCTTGCTTTCGGTGCGCCTCCGGGGCACGGCCATGCCTACTACGCTCAGGATTACATTGAGCCCTGGGTTCAGGTGACCGATCCGCAAGGCTGGACCGACGCGGACACGGAACGGCTCAAGGCGCATTGCGACCTTGGCTTCCAGAACGGCTGCTCCAACTGACCGGCCTATCGGGAACGCAGTCATGAAGCGCCGGTGCCTGCGCCAATGCGAATGTGAATGCGACGCCGCGGGAGGGCACCGTTCACAATGAAGGCTTTTCAAGCTTTCCAGACATTATTGCCCTTCGACGGCGATAAGAGGTTTCCAAGGTGTTAAAAATCACGCTATCAAGTAGTTACCTTTGAAACAGGCGATTGATTGCGCAATATGGCCCGTGAATTTGATCCGTACAGTCTGTCCAGCCCTAGGGCGTATCTGACCTTCATGATCATCTTCCTGGTGATCGTTGCCTTCATCGCCTTCATCCTGTTTCCGCAAGTTTCCGTCGCCTTCATGAGCAATCCCGGCCTCAACGGGCTGATTGTGCTGGTGGGTGTGTTCGGTGTCCTGTTGCTGTTCGGCAGGGTCATCCGGCTGTTTCCGGAAATTGCATGGGTAAACAGTTTCAGAATGGGCGACCCGGCGCTCGATACCCGCTCGCCCGTCCTGCTGGCACCGATGGCGGCGCTCCTCGGCAACAAGGCCGGAGACATGGCGCTGACGCCGACAACGGCCCGCTCCATCCTCGATTCCATCGGCATGCGCCTGGAAGAATCGCGCGAGATGTCGCGCTACCTCACGGGCCTGCTCGTCTTTCTCGGCCTGCTCGGCACGTTCTGGGGACTGCTTCAGACCGTGAGTTCGGTCGGGACCACCATCCAGTCTCTCGATGTCGGTTCGGGCGATGCCAACGTGATATTCGAGGATCTCAAGGCCGGATTGGAAGCCCCGCTCTCCGGCATGGGCACCGCGTTTTCATCCTCGCTTTTCGGCCTCACAGGGTCTCTCGTCCTGGGTTTTCTCGACCTCCAGGCGGGCCAGGCCCAGAACCGGTTCTACAATGAGCTTGAGGACTGGCTCTCCACGGTCACGGATATCGACCCGGAAGACGGTCTCTTCAACGCACCCGATTCACCCGGCGTCGAACAGATACAGGCCTCGATCCAGACGCTGCAGAAAAGCGTCGAGGACGGCGGTGGCAAGAACGCGGCGCAGGCGATGGCCAATCTCGCCGAAGGCATTCAGGGACTGGTCAAGCATGTCCGCTCCGAACAGCAGATGATGCGGGACTGGGCGGAAGCCCAGGGTGAACAGCAAAAGCGCATCGAAGGGCTGCTGACTTCGATTTCAGCCGCGTTCGATCGCGCGAAGGAGTAGGACCCGATGGCCGCAGGATTGCGCGCCCGGCGCCGCGCCCAGACAACCGATTACTGGCCGGGCTTCGTCGACGCGATGGCAACCCTGCTGCTTGTCATCATTTTCCTCCTGTCGATCTTCATGATCGCGCAGTTTTTCCTGTCGCAGCAATTGTCCGGCCGCGACACGGTGCTCAACCGGCTGAACGCACAGATCAGCGAGTTGACGGAACTGCTGGCGCTGGAGCGGGCGGCATCCGGCGAGCTGGAAGACACGATCCTCGGTCTGCAGGCGAGCCTCTCCGACGCAGAGTCCGAACAGAGCCGGTTGCTCGGGCTTCTGGAGAGCAGTTCCGGTGCGGCCAATGCCGCCGGCGGGCGCGCGGCGCAGCTGGAAAACCTGCTCGACGACGAACGACAGGTTAGCCAGGAAGCCCTTGCCCAGGTCGAACTTCTCAACCAGCAGATCGCCGCACTCAGACGCCAGATTGCGGCCGCCAACGCGGCCCTTGAGGCATCCGAAGCCAAGGAAGCGGACAGTCAGGCCAAGATCGCCAGCCTTGGCCGCCGGCTGAATGCCGCCCTCGTCCAGCGCGTGCAGGAACTGTCGCGCTACCGGTCGGACTTCTTCGGACGCCTGCGCGAAATCCTGTCGCAGCGGTCCGACATATCGGTGGTCGGCGACCGCTTCGTGTTCCAGTCCGAGGTTCTGTTCGACTCCGGATCCGAGGACATCAACCCGGCCGGTGAGCAGGAACTGGAAAAGCTGGCCGAAGCCATCCAGGAGCTCAGCGCCCAGATCCCTGACGAAATCAACTGGGTGCTCAGGGTCGACGGACACACCGATGCCCGCCCGCTCTCCGGCACCGGACGCCTGCGCAACAACTGGGAACTGTCTGCGGCGCGCGCGATTTCGGTCGTTCGCTATCTCATTGAAAAGGGCGTTGACCCCAAACGTCTGGTCGCCGCCGGGTTCGGTGAATTCCAGCCCTTGGAAGAAGGTGAGGAGCCCGAGGTCCTCGCACGAAACCGCCGCATCGAACTGAAGCTCACCGAGCGCTGACGAAATCCGGAAACAGGGAGATCCGCAAAGCGCCGCTTACCGGTGCGTTGGCGTCCAATTGTCCAGCACCTCAAGCAATTTTTCATGCTCGCCTGCGCGCATGCCGATAGTCGTCTGGCTGTAGGGAAAGTTGCGCGCAGTCACCTCGGTGTGGAACTTTCCGAGCGCAGCCACGCGCTCCTCATGGATCTGCCTGTGCAGGCGTCCGACATCGCCGAACGCATGGGCATGTTTTGGCGGCGATTCCTCTTCGCTGGCTTCTCCGCAGATATCGGCAACGAAGGAGAAGACGGCATCGCCCGCCTTTCCCGACCCGAGTGAAAAGGTGACGATCGACGTCTTTTCGTTGATCGCGGCCAGCACTTCCTCCGCGATGCATTCCGCTTCCACGGCGAAGACACCGGCATCTTCCATGCGCTTGAGCGTTGCAAAGATCTTCATCGCCTCGTCTGCAGTGCGGCCCCAGGCGCGCAGGCCGCCGCAATGATGGCTGAAGGTCGGGATCAGGCCGATATGGCTCTGCACCGGGATACCGTCCCGCGCCATCCGCTCCATCACGTCGAACGAACGGAGCGTATAATACATGTCCGCACCGTTGCGCATGGTCTCGTAGGCATGGGCGACGATCTCGTCGTCGGAGCCGAACTGCGCCCAGCTCGATCCGGCACCGGTAAAGTGATACGGAGCAATGCGGCGGACATCTTCCATCTGGCCCGCACCGACGACGAACAGGTCAATACCCGCCTCGACGCAGGCCCTGAGTTCGTCATTGTCGGCCGGATTGGCCATCGACAGCGTCCGTCCAGACCCTTTCAGCGCCCGCAGATCGGCCACGGTGTAGTTGCGCTTCGCCGGGTTCCGGCTGAAGTCGTAGATCCGCTTCATAGGGTCGGTTCCTTTTCCGGGCCGCTCAGGCCTTTGCGAGCTGTTCCGGCAGCCCGGTGATCTCGTTGTCCCGGATCACGGCAGGATCGTAGGCCTTGCGGGAGAAAACCTCGCGCACCATCGGCTCGAAACTCTCTAGCGTCTCGCTCGCATAGTCCGGATCAAAGCTGGACTGGTCCCAGTGTTCGCAGAAGGCAGCGCATGTGTCGAAAAGCGGATGATCGCGATAGCGGTCGCGTGCATTCCTGTCCCAGCCGTAGTGATGACCGAAATAGAGCGTCTGGAAAATACCGTGATGCTCGACCGTCCAGGCAACCTCCCACCTGACGAAGGGACGGATCACCTCCGCCGACATCTTGTCGTGGTTCTGCGGTGCGAGCCCGTCGCCGACATCGTGCAGCAAAGCGCCGACAACCCAGTCGATGTCGGCGCCGGACCGGAGCGCACGCGTCCCCGACTGAAGCCCGTGTTCAAGCCGCGTGATCTTGTAGCCCTCAAGCGTTGCGTCTCCCGCCCGGCGCAGCTCCTCCAGCACGCGGTCCGCGGTCAGGGCCAGGAACGGTTTTTCCAGTTTTTCCAGAAGCTCGTAGTCTTCCCTTGTGCCGTCTTTCATTGCAGTGAAGCTGACGGTCTGGCTCATGAGGCGTCTCCTTTTGCATACAATCCGACGGTCTGTTCAGCGCCTGCGGCGAGTGTTTCGGACTGGCCGGTCAGGACCCGATCATAAAGCGCAAGATCGGCAGGATGAAAGAGCCCGCGCGGACCGGCGATGCAGTCCCAGCCGCCATGGGGCGTTTCACCGCGGACCGGCATGGCCCAGTCCCGGCCCGGCGCATGATCGCGCACGGCGGGTGTCACGTAGCGGATGGCCAGCCCGATCCGGCGGTCAGTGCTGTTGTTTGCGCCCGATGCATGAAAGCAGCGCCCGTGATGCAGAGACATCTGTCCGGGCTGCAAAGGTCCGTGGACAGCCTTTGCCTCGTCGACACCGGCGATGGCCTGCCCGCGCGACAGAAGATTGTCCGCATCAAACGTGTCCTCGTGATCGGCGATGCAGCCCTTGTGGCTGCCTGGAATGAACCGCATGCAGCCTGCCTCGACGGAGACGTTTGAAAGCGCGATCCAGGCCGTCACCTCGTCATCGGTCTCGCCCATCCCCCAATAGGTGATGTCCTGGTGCCAGGAGACCGTTTTCCTGCTGCCCGGTTCCTTGATGAAAAGTTCCACAGACCAGGCCAGCAGATCCGGCCCGAGCACGCTTTCGACCACATCCAGAATGGCGGGCGTGCGTGCCGCCTCGGCAAGCATCGGGATAACGATATGTCCATTGACCCGGAAGAACTGGGAAAGGTCATGTCCCCCGGCACCTTCAGAGTGATCGGCCTCCAGCGCATCGATCTGGCGGCGCAGAAGCGCAACTTCCGCGGCAGAAAAAACCGGAAGTCCGGCAACAAACCCGTTCTGGCGATAATCGCTGAGATGGCTTGGTGTGAAATCAAGCATCTTTGTCTCCTCAGTTTCGCCTGAGGCTACAATTTGCGGCGGCGTTGAAAAGACAGATCTCTTGCCTGCCAGAATAAGCTCAGCTTATGCTCACTCATGACCAAGCGCATTCCCTCATTGAACTGGCTACGGGTGTTCGAGGCCGCCGCGCGTTCGGGCAGTTTCGCACGGGCTGCCGAAAGCCTGGCCATGTCGCCTCCGGCGGTGAGCCAGCAGATCCGCGCCCTGGAGGCGCATCTGGGCCGCCCGCTTTTCGATCGGGCTGCCGCAGGGGTGAAACTCACGGAGGCAGGACGAAGCCTGCTTTCCGTCGTCGGCGAGTCCCTTGGGCGGATGGAAATGGCCACGGCGTCCCTGGCCGCGCCGGGTGGGCCGCCGCTGGTGGTCGGTGTTTCAATGGCCTTTTCCATCGGCTGGCTGGCCCCGCGACTTCACAGCTTCACATCGGCAAATCCGGACGTTTCGCTGGAGCTCTATTCGCTTCTTGGACGTCCGGAAACACCGCCTCGAAATGCCCCGCTCTGGATCGCCTTCGGGCCGCCGCCACCTGGAACGGACGCCGTTTCGCTCTTCGGTGAATGGCTCGTTCCCGTCGCCCATCCGGACGTCGCGGCCAGGATCGGCAGCCTGGAAGACATTCTGGCCTACCCGATGATTGACGTGGCGGACCATCGAAGAAACTGGGCTCAGGTCTTCGGGAGCGACATCGTGCCCTCCGGAGCGCGCGTTGTTTATGTCGACACGACCGTCACGGCGCTGGCGCTGGCGGGTGCAAGGGCAGGCGTTGCGCTGGCGCGGCCTCCGGCAAGCGACGATCTGGTTGCCCGTTATGGACTCGTTCCCTGTTTACCGGGCGCTGCGGTCCAGGGGATTGAAACCTATCACATTCTCCATACGAGCGGCACGAAGCTTTCTCCGGAAGCGACCGCGTTTCATCAATGGATCTGCACCGAAGCGGAAGAGACACGGCGCCAGCAAGATCTCTGAGTGTCGATGCGGCAGCCACCGGCAGCGAAAACCGGCGCTACCGGGCAATCGCCCAGCACCGCAGCCTGCCGCGAGATCGCTTCAATGCTGATCTTCGGTACGGGCGCGTTCTTCACGGCGGCATTTCAAGGCAATCAACGCCGCAGCCGCGATGATTGCTGCAGCGCAGAGAAACGTTGTCGAACCGGTCAGATTGTAAAGCAGACCGCCTCCAATCAATCCGACGATGCTCGCAGCCGCGCCAAGACTGCTTGCAAGGCCCTGCACAGCGCCCTGAAGCTCCTTGCCCGCGAATTTGGACAGGACAGCGGTGAAGGTCGGCCACATCAATCCGTTCCCCAGTGCGATGAGGCCGGCAGCCAGGTAAATCATTGCCATGTTGCTGGACAGCAGACAGACAAACCCCGCACTGAGGATCAGCCCGCCGCCAACAACCAATGTGCTTTGCGCCGTCTTCCGTGAAACGACAGTCAGCAATGGGCCCTGGACAAGCATCATCACAAAACTCAGCACCGCAAAGAATGTCCCCGTTTCGGTGACGCTCCAGTCGAGCCGGGTTGCGACGTGGGTTGGAAAGGAAACGTAGAAGAAACTGAAACCCAGCATGACGAGGAAGTTCACCGTCAGCAGTCTTGTCATGAAGGGCAGCCTGAGGATCGCGGAACTGGATGTCTCCCCGCATCCTTTCAGGCGATAGGCTTCCTTCGTTTCCTGACCGAACACCTTGCAGGCATTCGGGAGACCCGGCTTGCTGTCCAGGATGTCCGGTCGGCTTTCCGAAAGTCCGAAAAGAATAAGGGTGCTTGCCACTACGGAAATCAGAAGCGCGGCGATCACCGGCAGCATCTCGCCCAGCACGCTGGCGCCCAGAAGCCCGGCGAGAGCGGGCCCCAGAATGAAACCCGCATTCGTCGACATCGCCATCCGGCCGAAATTTTCGGTTCGATGTTCGTCATCCGTAATGTCTGCGAGATAGGCATTCGCAACGGAAATATTGCCCCCGGTCAAACCGTCCGCGGCACGTGCGGCGAACAGCACGATCAGCGGCAAGGTCAGCGTGAATTGACCAAACACGGCATTGTCCACGCTGAAGAGCGCATCAGGCGGCAGAAAGAACGCAACCAGAAAGACGCACCAGGACAACAGGGTACCGAGTTGGCTGAGGAGCAGGACCTTGCGGCGCCCGACGCGGTCCGACCAGCTTCCGAGGATCGGTGCACCGATCAGCTGGAACGCCGAGTAGGTTGCCGCCAAAATACCGTAGACGATTGCGTTTCCACCCCATCCGGCAACCAGAAACACCATGAATGGAACGACGATCGAAAACCCCAGGGTCCCGACAAAGTTCACCGAGAGAATCGGAAGGATCGATGTCCGTGGTCCCGGATCTGACATGGAGACGTCAACTGCCATCGATTTTCTGCTCCGGTTAGCCGCCCACCAGGAAACACCTTTCCACTAGAGCTTTTTCCGACCAATTTGGGCCATTTGATGAGGATATCCGGTTCACTCGGCTAGACGGGTCACGAAGCGCGATGCGGTGCATCGTGCTAGTGGCACAACGCAGCCGATGGGTTGGATATCCTCACCCGTTGTGGACCGCATTCAAACAAGTATCAACAAGATTGGCCGGGCCCTTTTTCGCTCTGGCGTCGTTGGTCCACCCTTGTGGTGGGACACACCGCGGCGGGCGAACCGTCTCGCCAGCGCGAAAAAAGGCCTCGGTCAAATGGTCCAAATTGGTCGGAAAAGGCTCTAGAAACGCATGAACTGGTTCCAAGGTGCAAGTGCACACACGGTTGATGTTTCCAGGCCGCAAGTCGTCACCATTGGACTTTTGTTCCAGTGAGACTGTATCGCCTCCACCTTGCCCTTTCTTGGAAGAGAAATACGATCTTGATGTTGTTTCGCCCGGGCAAGCGTGCCCCCGGCCAAATCAAGCACTCGGATTGGTTCCGTGTCTGATGTCATCTGGAGCCGGCAAGCGCGCGGCGCTGAATGCGAGCACACGCACCCTCCCCGACGGCCAAAAAAGATAAAGAAACGGCCAGAAATGTTTGATGTCGATGACCCGTTGAAGGCAAGCTTGATGACGGTACACGGGAGGGAGATGGCGTGTCTGACACATCAGCAATCGCATTCGGCTATGATCGCGATCCGTCGCGCTCCAGCTCGCTGCAAGCGGCAGCTTATGTCGAACCCGACTGGTACAGATCCGACTTGAAGGCGATCATCTCCAGGACCTGGCAATGGGTGTGCCACGTCGAAAAGACGCGCGAACCGGGGTCCTATGTGACCGTTGAAATTGCCGGCCACCCGATCGCGGTCGTGCGCGCACGGGATGGCGTCCTGCGGGCCTTTTACAATGTCTGCAAGCACAGGGCGCATGAACTCCTGTCCGGCGAAGGCTCCTCCACCCGCATCATGTGTCCCTATCACGCATGGGTCTACCGCCTGGACGGGCGGCTTGCGCGGGCTCCGCACACCGAGTCGCTCCAGGACTTCAACACGGCCGACATCTGTCTTGATGAAGTTCGCGTCGAGGAATTCTGCGGCTTCGTCTTCGTCAACCTGGATCCCCGCGCGGCATCCCTGGCGGAACAGTCAGGTCACCTGGAAACCGAAATCAGGCACTGGGCACCGGATATCGATCAACTGACTTTCGCCCATCGCCTAACCTATGACATCAAGTCGAACTGGAAGAACGTCGTCGACAATTTCCTTGAGTGTTACCACTGCCCGACCGCGCACAAGGATTTCTGCGATCTGGTCGACATGGACACCTACAAGGTGACGACTCACGGTATCTATTCCAGCCACATGGCCGATGCCGGGAACGATGCCAACAGCGCCTATGATGTTTCCAATGCCAGTGTCCGGACACACGCCGTCTGGTGGCTGTGGCCGACAACCTGCCTGATGCGCTATCCCGGCCGGTCCAGCATGATCGTGTTGAACATTGTCCCTGCGGGCCCGGACCGCACGCTGGAAACCTACGACTTCTTCCTGGAAACGCCCGAGCCGAATGACATGGAACGCGACGCGATCCGCTATCTCGATGAAGTGCTGCAGGTAGAGGACATCGCGCTGGTGGAAAGTGTCCAGCGCGGCATGAACACACCCGCCTTCACGCAAGGCCGCATCGTTCACGACCCGGGCGGCTCGGGCAAGTCGGAACACGCGGTCCATCATTTTCACGGCCTGGTATTGGACGCCTATGCAAGAGGCACCGCGTGACGCCGCCCAACATCGTCGTGGTGATGGCGGACCAGCTCGCACCGCACTTCACCGGAGCGTACGGCCATCCCCTGGTCAAGACACCGCATCTGGACACCCTCGCCGCGCGCGGCATGCGTTTTGACGCTGCCTATTGCAATTCGCCGCTCTGCGCACCGTCACGATTTGCCTTCATGTCCGGCCAGCTCATCAGCCGCATTGCTGCCTATGACAATGCGTCCGAGTTCAAGGCCTCCATCCCGACATTCGCGCATTATCTGCAGGCGCTCGGCTACCGGACCTGCCTGTCCGGCAAGATGCATTTCGTCGGACCGGACCAGATGCACGGATTTCAGGATCGGGTGACCACCGATATCTACCCGTCCGACTTCGCCTGGACGCCGGACTGGGAAGCCGCGGATGAACGGATCGACAAGTGGTATCACAACATGCAGACCGTGAAGGAAAGCGGCGTTGCAAGCGCAACATTCCAGATCGACTATGACGACGAGGTCGGGTTCGCGGCGCGCCGCTGGCTGTTCGACCGGGCGCGCGACAGAACCGTCGGTGACAACGCACCCTTCGCGCTGGTCGCAAGTTTCATACATCCCCATGATCCTTACGTCGCCCGGCCGGAGTGGTGGAACCTTTACAACGAGGCGGAAATACCGCTTCCCGCCAATGTCCCGCGCCTGGAAGATCAGGATCCGTTTTCGCGCAGGCTCATGGACGGGATCGAGGCATCATATGTGCCCTTGAGCGAAGAAAACGTCCGCCGCGCACGCCACGCCTATTTTGCCAATGTGAGCTATTTCGACAGCAAGATCGGCGAGATCGTCAAAACACTCGACGAGATCAACGAGCTGGACAATACAATCGTGATCGTCACGGCGGATCACGGCGACATGCTCGGCGAGCGCGGTCTCTGGTACAAGATGAACTTCTTTGAGCATTCCGCACGCGTACCGCTTGTCATGGCGGGTCCGGGCATTGCGCACGGCAAGGCACCAAATGCGTGTTCGCTGATTGATCTGCTGCCAACCTTTCTGGAAGTTGCAGGCGGCACGCCGGACCTGCTTGGTGAGCCCGTCGACGGCCGCAGCCTGCTGCCGCTCGCACGCGGCGGACATGACCCCGTCGACGAGGCGATTGGCGAATACTGCGCGGAAATGACCACCCATCCGGTGATCATGATCCGGCGCGGCTCCCTCAAGTACATTCACTGCGACAGCGATCCCCCGCAGCTTTATGATCTTGAACGTGATCCTGCCGAAAGAACCAACCTGGCGGCCGATCCGCAATACGGCGACATCGCGGCCCGCTTTGCCCGTGAAGTGGCCCGGCGGTGGGACGGGGCGGACTTGCGCCGCAAGGTCATGGCGACCCAGAAATCCCGCCGCGCGCTGCATGCGGCCATGGAG
>JBCDEN010000350.1:0-5103 GCA_039179715.1 Pseudomonadota bacterium | reverse complement strand
GTGCCCGCCTTTGAGGATGTCGCAGCCGTCAGCTTCCCGATCTGGCTGGTGACCCATCGCGAATTGCACACCAGCCTGCGCATACGCACGGTGTTCGACCATCTTGCGGAGGGGATGCGCGCCGCTGCGTCATCGGCAGCATGTTGAACCCGGTGCTGGAGACGGGCGCTGGAAGTGGCCGTCACCTCGGCTTGTCAAACGAAGCGTCCGGCGTACCGCGCAGACAGGCGACGATCCAGGGATAGGCGTCGGTAACGTAGTAGGCATACCGGCCATTGACCATCATGCCGTTGCATTCATCCAGATCGCCTGCACCGGTGAATTCATAGTCCGAGCGGTAGAGACCGTTATATGCGCCGCCGGGATTGCCGTCTCCCGCTGGACGGTTTCCGGCCTTCAGCGTATAGCCCGGCACGGCTTTTCTGACGGTCCCGCTCTCGTCCTTGAAATAAGCGCCATAGACCGGAAATCCATCGGCCGCGAAACCGATCAGTGGAGACCCGTCCAGCCCCGGCTTGTCGTCGAAGAGCGCGTTCGGGTTGCCATGGTAGTGATAGCGCCCGTCCGGCTGGGTATGGGCGTGGTGATTGTCTTCGGCGAAGGTCGCCAGAGGCGACATGGGATCAAGGAGCCACGGGTCGTCGGCCCGGCATCCCGCCAGAACATTGCCGTTGGCGTCTGCCTGCGGGCTCGAGGGCCGGTAGCACCCCGCCGACTGGATGTCGACGACGGCACCATTCAACAGCACCGCGTCGAAATTCATGTGTCCGAGTTCGGTAATTTCGCCTGCGAACTCCGGCTTGCGCGCAATGAAGAACGAATGACCGATCGCGGCGACTTCGGACGCAAAGTTCCGTCTTGAGTCTCCACCGACATCGTGGTTCGGAATACCGTTCGACTGGATCGTGCAGGTATCGTCCTGGGCTGTGACGATCACCGCCCCGCTGAGCATTCTTTTTTGCTGAACATCGGTGATTTCAGAGGAATAGGCACTGACATAGTCTGCGCAGTCGGCAGACGTGTTGGTCAGGATCTTGCCGGTAATCTTGACGGTGCCCGGATCGCTCTTGACAGCCTCAAGGATGACGCCGGCATCTTCCTGAGCCGAAACCGGTCCGGTCAACATTAACGTGCACCAGACAAAGGCCATGCCGACTTCCGGACCTGATCGCATCATCCTTCCTCCCCATGTCCGTCACCTACTCGGCAGGGCTCCTAATGAGCCTTGCCTGTTTTCAGAACGCCCGCGCTCTCGGCAAGCCACAGTCACCGCAGCATCCAGTTCAGCACGAGGCGCCAGTCGGTCATCCGGATGGGCGTGCCGTGCGTGCCGGTGTCAAACAGCGTGAACTTGATCGGATAATTCGGTGCGCGCGCCTTGATCTGCTTGAAGAAGTTCGCCTGGGTTTCCCAGTTGTAGACCCGGTCCAGCGTGCCCTGGCCCATATAGATGGGAACGTTGCGCGACAGCGCGCCGGAGCCGAAGATGTTCGGATCCTTCGGTGAGCCAAGCAGCACGATTCCACTCAGAAGTTTGGAGTAACTGGCATTGCGCAACAGATTCCAGCAGATAATGCCGCCCATGGAGCCGCAGGCGACAACCACCTTCGCCCCTGGCGAGACCTGTTTTTGATACTGGATCAGCGCCGCGACATCGGCCCCGCCGCGCTTGTCGAAATTCTTGATGTCGACCGTCAGGTAAGCGCCGCCGTTGCGCACCATCAGGTTCTGGATCCGGTTGAAGTTGCCGCCGAATGAGACGTCATTCATGCCCTGGAAGCGGTTTCCGCCCTGGCCGTGAATGTAGATCACGACCATGCGCGCGCCGCCCTTCCACTTGCCGGTCCCCATATAGGTGATGGTCCGGCCATTTGCCTGAAGCTCCGCACTGCCCCTGCCCCGCTTGGGCTTGTAGGACACATAGTGACCGAACACCTTGCGTTCGTCGACTTCGTCGCGATCACGCAGGTCGCGCTGTTTGGAGTATTCGACGACGAGGAAATCGCCGTCGTAAAGGCTTTCGGTCACCTTCTTGTATTTGAAGAGGCGGTCCTTGTAAGGCCGCAGCGCATCCGCCTGTGCAACCCCTGCCCAGGCAACAGCCGCTCCCAGAATTGCAGCCCTGGCCAATCGAGCCGAAGCAACTGACATCAATCGGTGCAGCATTCTGGGTCCTTCATTCGGTCGGCGGGTTCGGTCGAATTGAAGGCAAGACTACGCGCCGTCCCGGATCAGCGCAATTCCCAGGCCAGCAAAAGCGGGCGGTCATCCCCGCCGAAGTCGTCAAAAGTCCGGGAAGACAATTTTCGTTTCTTGCGCAAAGGCGGCTCCCGCAGGACAGAAAATCAATCACAAAACCCGGCTTCACAATCTGTCACTGCGATAATTGCCAAGGAATTCCTTAAGGTTATCCACACCTTAGGGCGGGTTTTGAATAACTTGCTCGCAAATTGCGAATTTAAGGAATTGGTAACCATAAAAATCCAAGACTTCAGGACATGAAGGTCCGCAAGAGGCCCGACCGCAAGACGATGCACGGCTTGTGCGGTGAATTTGAAAGACGCCTCTTTTTGCAGCGAGTACCGAAGCGCATTTCCAATTCGACAACCGCGCAAGAAACACAAACTTGCTGGTCATCTTCTTGGAGCTGAAGTGCGTTCGGCATGCGCCAGAAATCAGAACGAACTTCAAATTCGGATGACCAGATCAGGAGAACCCAGATGCCAGTCATTTCCTTTGCGAATGCAAAAGGCGGCGCCGGAAAAACAACGGCCGCCTTGCTGCTTGCGACAGAAGTCGCGGCGCGGGGCAAACGCGTTACGATCTTCGACGCCGACCCGCAGAAATGGATCTCCAAATGGCATGACCTGCCCGAGCACTGCCCCGGCATCTCGGTCATCAGCGAAATGTCACCGGCCTCGGTCACCGAGCAGATCACCCACGCAAGCGAAACATCCGATTACGTGATCGTCGATCTGGAGGGCACGGAGAACCTGATTGTCGCCAACGCATTGTCGGTCTCCGATCTGGTCGTTGTTCCGATCCAGGGGTCTTCGATGGATGCGCGCGGCGGTGCCAAGATCCTGACCCTGATCAAGAAGCTGGAAAAGATCGTCCGGCAGGACATCAACCATTGTGTCGTGCTGACACGCACCAATGCGGCCGTGACGACCCGTGCCATGAAGGCGGTGCAGGATTTTCTGGCGGCCCAGAACATCGATGTGCTGATGACGCCGATTGTCGAGCGTGCCGCCTTCCGGGACCTGTTCGAGTTTGGCGGCGGGCTCGCCGGTCTCGACCCGAAAATCGTTTCGGGGGTTGCCAAGGCCAGGGAAAACGCGGCGCTTTACGCCGCCGAGATCCTGGAGCGGGCCATCAAGGTTCCAAAGAAGCGATGGTACAATATCTTCAGGCGCGCCAGCTGAGCCTGCGCCATCATGACAGCAACAAGCCGGGCTCCGACCCGGCTTTTTCTTTGCGCTTATTGCGCCCTTGCGGTCCCGGCAGGACCATCGCCATTTTCATCACTTGGTTTCCAGGCGGACGTCACATTAAGGTGGCCAGACGATTCACGACATGCCGGTGAATGACTGGAGGAACCCATGTTCTCGTTGCTCTTGCGTGCTGCCCCCATCAGCGCCGCCTGTTTCCTTCTGGCCGGGTGTTTCGGCGAAGACGGCAATTTAGCGCTTGGTACGCTCGAGCGGGACCGGGTCGCGTTGACGGCAACCGCGAACGAGATACTGGTCGACCTGCCGGTGCCCCAGGGAACCTTTGTCGAAGCCGGCACCATCCTTGCCCAGCTGGATCCGACGCGGCAGCAAGCCGTCGTCAACCAGGCACGGGCGGAGGTGCAAAAGAACAAGGCAAACCTGGACAAGCTGATCAACGGATCGCGGCCGGAAGATATTGCCCAGGCCCGCGCCAGCGTCGCCAGCGCCCGGGCAAACCTGCTCAACGCGGAAGCCTCGTTCGAGCGCTATGACGACCTGACGACCAGAGGAACCACAAGCCAGGCGCAGCTGGACAGCGCCCGCGCCAGCCGGGATGCGGCCGCGGCCAGCCTTGACGGTGCGAGAGAGAACCTGAAAGAGCTTGAAATCGGCTCGCGCGAGGAAGACATCCAGATCGCCCGGGCAGAACTTGCCGCCGCCGCGGCCAATCTGGAAACCCAGGAAGCGGTGCTGTCCGATCTGACCATCACGGCCTCGCGGAACGGCGTACTGGACAGCCTGCCCTGGAACCTCGGCGAACGGGTGACCGTCGGCAGCCCGGTCGCTGTCATGCTGGCGGGCTCGGCGCCTTATGCCCGCGTCTATGTGCCCGAGCCTCACCGGGTGAAGGTCAAGGAAGGCGACAGTCTTCAGGTGCGGATCGACGGTCTCGACAACACGATCGAGGGCGAGGTCAGGTGGATCAGTTCAGACCCGTCTTTCACGCCCTATTACGCGCTCAACCAGTCGGAGCGCGCGCGATTGATGTATGTGGCGGAAATTCAATTGCCGGACAGTGCGTCCGACCTTCCCAACGGCGTGCCGGCGCAGGTTGTCTTGCCGTGAGCAACCAGGAAGCCGAAATCGTCGTCAGGGCCACCGGCCTCGTCAAGAAATTCAAGGATTTCCGGGCGGTTGACGGGCTCGACCTCGTGATCGAACGCGGCATGATCTATGGATTTCTGGGCCCGAACGGCTGCGGCAAGACAACCGCGATGCGCATGTTGACGGGCCTGCTCACACCCACGGAAGGCACCGTTGAAGTGCTGGGCCTGTCGGTGCCCAAGGATGCCGAAACGCTGAAATACAAGATCGGCTACATGACCCAGACGTTCTCGCTCTACGGCGATCTGACGGTGTAGGAAAACCTCAACTTCATGGCGACCATCTATGGCCTTGCCGGTCAGGCCCGGAAACAGCGCATCGGCGAGGTCATGGAGCGCTACGACCTCACCGACCTCAAGGGCCGCTTTGCGGGAAAGATGTCCGGTGGCCAACGCCAGCGCCTCGCGCTGGCAACAGCCGTTCTTCTCCAGCCACAGCTTCTGTGTCTGGATGAACCGACCTCGGCGGTCGATCCGGAATCAAGACGGCATTTCTGGGAACAGCT
>JBCDEN010000006.1:0-20570 GCA_039179715.1 Pseudomonadota bacterium | reverse complement strand
GGACAATGTCGAAGCAGCCAAGGCTGTGAAACAGCGCGGCAAATCCAAGAAGGTCTGGGAAGAGATCTGGGCCGAGGTCGACAGCGAAAATCACCTCTCGGGAGATCTGTCGCGTCGATTTGACTTCGCCCGGGAGATGGTGAGGTGAGCAGGCTTTCAAAGCGCAAACTGGTTCTGGCGATCACACCCCTTCTGGCAGTGATCGCCGTCGGCGTTTTCATGATCGGCTCGATCCTGCGAGATCGGCTCACCGTGATCGTCTTGCGCGATACGGATACCGTGGAAATCTATGCGAAACTCCCGGCAGACAAGATCAGCAGTGTGCTCGGTGTCCAGGAAACCGTGTTGACCGGCGACGACGGACTGGTCAGGTACAGCGATTACCTGGAGGGCACCTGGACTTATGCGGAGGACATATCCGCAAAACTCGAGCCCAGCTTCGGCGATGAAACGGCAGCACTTGAAGGCATGTCCCTGATGGTGCATCCGCAAAGCTATAATTTGCCGTTTCGCGACATGGTCGATGCTGCAATTGCGATCAGCGTCTGCGACGCTGCCTCCAGGCAACCGACATCGGATTTGTCGAACCTCGACATTTACGCCGGTTACATTGCCTTCACGGAGGCAGCCGGCGACCCCATCCGGATCGGCTTCCCTGAAACCGGCCGGCTTCCAGTTCTGACGCTGACAAGAGAATTCAGGGACGGAACGCTCGTTAAGACGAGCTGGAAAATCCTTTGGGACGGACAGGCACTCATGGTCCTTTGACAGCATTGCACAGCTCCCCGCGACGGCGCCCCTTCAGATCCCTCTGTCAAACAAGTCCCCGAAACCCGGCGCAGGTGGCGGAAATCCACCTGCAGTCCCTTTCTCCTGTCATTCGTATTGAACAATGACGCAGAGAAAGTCCTCGTCGCTCGTGACAACGGTGTGGTGACCTTTTCCATGCTTGTCTTCCATATGCCAGACATCACCCGGACCAATGTCCCTGAACTCTCCGTCACTGGCGGTCACGCGCACAGTTCCGCTGAGGCATATGAGCTTCTGGGCAACGGGTGTTGGATGAACCGGCTCATCCCAGCCGGATTTCAGCCTCAGAAACATGGTTTGCCTGGCGGCTTCAGGTGTTGAAATTTCGATTGCTTTTGCGGGCGGTGCAAAGGTCTGTTCCGTCAATTCGACCTCAATGTCCTGCCAGTGGCTTTCACCCTCAGCGTCGCAATAAAGTTTCTGGAATTTCAAACTCTTCTCCTTCCGGCGCGAATGTGCGCGCAAATTGAAGTTCCGGGTATTGGCGCGGGTTTTTGAAACCGCCGCCATAAACCGGGGTCGCATGTCCTTGTCTCGATTGCCGTCCTACCCACCCCAGACCACCGCGTCTTCGTGACGCTTGATGAGCAGGCGGAGGGCATTGAACCCCTCCGCGATGTGTCTTGCGTATTTGTCGACCGCCGGCAGATAGGGTGCGTCGGCAAGGCGCAGGATGCCGAGCGCGCGGTCCGGGTGCGGGATCTGGAACGGCAGGGCGGTCATCGTCCGCTCCTTCCGGTAGGCGAACACGACACTGTGCGGCAGAACGGTCAGGGCATTGCTGCGGGTCATGTAATTGATCACGCTGGCCAGCGACCCGCCCGAATAACGGACCTTGATCTCGGTCGCGCCAAGCGACAGCAGGATGGAATGAAGGTCTGCGTAAAGCGGGCTGCCGGGCGGCGGCGCGATCCACGGATATTCGAGCAATTCCTGTGCGCCGGTCCTGCGATTGCCCAAGAGCGGATGCAAGGCACTGCAGGCAACGACGTTCCGGCCCGGAAGGATTTCGTCGAACACAAGGCCGGAGCCCTCCCCGAGAATATCGATTGGACAGATCGCGAGATCGATCCGGTCTGCATGAATGGCTTCCCGCAGATCCCGGACATAGCCGTAGCTCTGGTCAACCCGGATCTCGGGGTAGGTGTTCTGGAAGTCCGCCGTCATGCTGGAAATGAGCGCATCCATGAAGAATGGTGTTCCGCCCACGCGCACGGTGCCCGCCTTGCCTTCCTGAAAGTTCTGAACCGTTTCCGAGGCCTTGCGTGAGGCGGAGAGCATCACCATTCCCTGATCCGCCAAAGCCTGCGCCAGCGGGGTAGGCAGGAGCGGCCGCTGCCCTTTCTGAAAGAGCGGTTCTCCAAGCCGCTTTTCCAGCGAAGAAAGCGTGCGTGACACCGCCGGCTGGGTCATGCCGAGCAGTTCCGCGCCTTCCGTCACGCTGCCGGTCTGTACCACCGCCGCCAGCTGTATCAGATGTCGCTCATCAAGCTTCATAGCAATATGTTATAAACTTGCCGTCAAAAATCATCAACTGCGCCGCCGCGCCCGATAATTTTTTCCAGAGGTCAGCAAATGACCATTGGGAGGAACCATGGCCGGCATGTCCGACATCGCTTATTTCAAGACGGAAACGTCCGACCGGCTGTTTGCCGAGCGGCTCGATACGACTTCGGATGAGCGTCTTGTCCTGGTGCTGAGCAAGGTTGCGGAACACCTGCACGCCATCATCCGGGAGACGCGCCCGACGCTGAACGACTGGCGCGCGACGATCGAATTCCTGACGGAGGTCGGTCACCTGTGCGACGACCGGCGTCAGGAATGGGTTCTGGTGTCGGACCTTCTGGGAATGTCGACCCTCGTCGACGCGCTCAATTCGGACCGGCCCGGCAATGCGACACCGAACACGATGCGCGGGCCGTTTTACCGGGCAGATGCACCGCTAATGCAACAAGGTGAAAACATCTCGCTCGACGGCGCGGGAACGCCCGTTGATGTCACCATCCACCTCATGGATCTGGACGGCCGGCCCGTCACCGGCGCGCGCGTCGAAACCTGGCAGGCCAACGCGCAGGGGTATTACGAAAACCAGCAGCCCGACCTGCAGCCGGAGCACAATCTGCGCGGCCACTTCCTTTCCGACGAAACCGGCCGCGTCACCTATCGCACCATCCGCCCGTCCGGCTACGAAGTGCCGAAGGACGGCCCGCTTGGCGATCTGCTTGCAAAACTCGGCGCGCCGCTTTGCCGGCCTGCCCATGTCTATTTCCAGGTAACGGCCGAGGGTTTCGAGACCCTGACCACGCAGATTTTCGACGGCGAGGACCCGAATCTCGGCAAGGATCCGCTTTTCAGCGTCAAACCCGGTCTTATCGGCTGCTTCAAGGAAACCAAGCCGGGATCGGAAGCGGCACTGACACTGGACATTGATTTCCACCTGAACCCCGCCAGACAGGAGCTGAATGCATGACCCGCGCCTTCACCTATAGGGGCAGCGCAGCCCATATCGTTTTTGGTGCGGGCAAGCGCGCCGAAACGGGGGCCTGGGTTGAAAAGCTCGGCTGCAGCAAAGCCCTGGTGCTGTCCACGCCGCATCAGGCCGGTGACGCAAATGCACTTGCTGCAGAGCTTGGCGGGCTTGCCGTCGGCGTCTTTGCCAAGGCGGCCATGCACACACCCGTTGGCATCACGGAAGAGGCCATGGCGCTCGTCAAAGCGACCGGAGCAGACAGTGTCGTCTCTCTCGGGGGCGGCTCCACGACCGGACTTGGCAAGGCGATCGCCTATCGCACCGACCTGCCTCAGTTCGTCATCCCGACAACCTACGCAGGTTCGGAGGTGACGCCGATCCTGGGGCAGACCGAAGGCGGCCGCAAGACAACGGTGCGGGGTGACTGCATCCTGCCTGAAGTCGTGATCTACGACCCGGACTTGACCACCGGCCTGCCGCTGTCCATGACGATCACCAGCGGCCTGAACGCGATGGCCCATGCCGCCGAAGCGCTTTACGCACAGGATCGCAATCCCGTTTCCTGTCTGATGGCAGCCGAGGGTCTTTCTGCCTTCGGCGAGGCTCTGCCTTTACTCAAGGCGGATCCGGCAGATACCGGGGCCCGCTCCGCAGCGCTCTATGGTGCGTGGTTCTGCGGCACGGTCCTCGGTACTGTCGGCATGGCGCTGCATCACAAGATCTGCCACACGCTCGGCGGCAGTTTCGATACACCGCACGCCGAAACCCACGCGATCATGCTGCCGCACACCGTTGGCTTCAACGCCGGTGCCGTGCCCGATCAATTGCAGCCGCTTGCCGATCTCTTCGGCTCGACACCGGGCGCAGGCCTCTTCGACTTCTCGGCACAGATCGGCGCGCCGCGCGCGCTCCGGGACCTTGGCCTCAGCGAAGCGGACCTTGATCGCGCGGCCGATATTGCCACCGAAAACCCGTACTGGAACCCGCGCCCGATCGACCGCGCGTCCATCCGTCATCTGCTGCAGGACGCATGGGAAGGTACGCGCCCCGCAGTCTGACTACCTGGCCTGGGAGGAACCAACATGTTGAATAGACGCACATTCTTGAAATCGACCGCGGCAACGGCCGCGCTTGCGGGCTCGTCGGGTCTGGCCCTGCCGGCCCACGCGCAGGGAACGCCGATCAAGCTCGGCTACGTGAGCCCGCAAACGGGACCCCTTGCCGCATTCGCTGAGGCAGACAATTTCATCATCAGTGGTTTCAACGCAGCAGCCAAAGCCGAAGGCCTCAATATCGAGGTCATTGTCAAGGACAGCCAGTCAAACCCCAACCGCGCCGCGGAAGTCGCCCGCGAGCTGATCATCGACGATGAAATCAACCTGATGCTGGTGGCGTCCACGCCGGAAACCACCAATCCGGTCACCACGACATGCGAAAGCGAGGAGATCCCCTGCATCTCGACGGTCGCTCCCTGGCAGCCGTGGTTCATCGGCCAGCAGGGCAACCCCGGCGATCCGGGCAGCTGGGAACCGTTCTACTACTCCTACCATTTCTTCTGGGGACTGGAGGATGTCATCGCGGTCTTCACCAACATGTGGGGGCAACTCGACACCAACAAGCAGGTGGGCGGCCTCTTCCCCAATGACGGTGACGGCAATGCCTGGGGTGATCCCAATGTGGGTTTTCCGCCGGTTCTTGAGAAGCTCGGCTATGGATTGACCGATCCGGGACGCTACCAGAACCTGACCGACGACTTCACTGCACAGATCAACGCCTTCAAACAGGCGAATGCGGAAATCGTGACGGGAGTGATGATCCCGCCCGATTTCACCACCTTCTGGACCCAGGCCAAACAGCAGGGCTTCACGCCGAAAGTCGCCTCGATCGGCAAGGCGATCCTGTTCCCGCAGGCCGTCGAAGCGCTCGGCGAAGCCGGAAACAATCTCTCTTCGGAAGTCTGGTGGAGCCCGACGCACCCGTTCTCATCCTCGCTCACCGGCGAGAGCTCTGGCCAGCTTGCATCCGGTTTTACGGACGCCACCGGACGCCCCTGGACACAACCAATCGGTTTCGTCCACGCGCTCTTCGAACTGGCGGCGGATGTCATGAAGCGCGCCAACGATCCAACGGATGCCGATGAAGTCTCCGAAGTCATCGCGGCAACCAGGCTCGATACGATCGTCGGCCCAATCGCCTGGGACGGCAAGGGCCTGCCACCCTTTGCTCAGAAGAACGTCGCCAAGACGCCGTTGGTCGGCGGTCAGTGGCGGCTGAAAGACGGTGGTGGCTACGACCTGATCATCACCGACAACCAGACCGCGCCGGAGATTCCGACCGGCGGAAAGATGGAACCGATCACCTGAGGATTGACGGGCGTGGACCTTGTGTCTGCGCCCGGCTTGAGGGAGTGAACCGATGACGATCCTGGCGCTTGACAATGTGTCGAAAGCCTTTGGTGCGCTGCGCGTTTCGCAAAACATCACCTTTGACCTTGCCGAAGGCGAGGCACTGGGTGTGATCGGACCGAACGGCGCCGGCAAATCGACCTTGTTCAACCTGATCACCGGCAACCTGCCGGTTGACGAAGGCCGGATCGAATTTCTTGGCCAGGACGTGACACATGTTCCGCCGATGGAACGGTGTCTCAGCGGACTGGGGCGGACCTTCCAGATCCCGCAGCCTTTTGAAAAATTGACGGTTTTCGAAAATCTCATTGTCGCCGGTGCCTTCGGCAACCGGCTGCCGGAAAGCGCCGTTTCCGATGAATGTGCCGATATTCTCGTGGAGACGGGGCTGATCGGAAAAGCCAATGAAGTCGCCGGCAGGCTCAGCCTTCTGGAGCGCAAACGCCTGGAACTCGCCCGTGCGATGGCGACCCGGCCCAAGGTGCTTCTTCTGGACGAGATTGCGGGCGGGCTCACAGAAGGCGAATGCCACGCGCTCGTTGCCACCATCCGGAAGATCCACTCGGGCGGCATGTCGATCATCTGGATCGAACACGTTCTCCACGCCCTGACGTCCGTCGCCGAGCGTCTCCTGGTGCTCGACTTCGGCAAGGTCATCGGCATCGGTGAACCCGACGCCATCATGAACTCGCAGCAAGTGCGGGAAATCTATCTCGGGATCGATGTGTGATGGCGCTGCTACAGACTGACAATCTCACCGCTCACTATGGCGACTTCCAGGCGCTTTTCGGTATCGATATCCGGCTCGAGGAAGGTGAAACAGTCGCGATCATTGGCGCAAACGGGGCCGGAAAGACGACGCTAATGCGGTCCATCGCGGGTGTTCTGAGCAACCAACCGGACGCGATCACCTTCGACAATGACAGGATCGGGTCGGCGCACGCGGCGGATATTGTCAAGAAGGGCATCGCCATGGTGCCCGAGGGGCGCAAACTCTTCCCGTCTCTTTCCGTTGAGGAAAACCTCCTCATCGGTGCGCATGGCCGCAAGGTCAGTGGCGCCTGGACCCTGGAGACCATCTACGAGATGTTCCCGGTCCTGAAGGAGCGCAGGCACAACCCCGGCACGGCCCTGTCCGGCGGTCAGCAGCAGATGGTCGCGATCGGACGGGCCCTGATGTCCAATCCGCGCGTGCTCCTGTGCGATGAAATCAGCCTCGGCCTTGCCCCAGTGATTATCAAGGACATCTACGCCGCGCTGCCGAAGATCAAGGAAACCGGAACGTCCATCGTCGTGGTGGAGCAGGATATCGGCCAGGCGCTGAAAGTCGCCGACCGCGTCTACTGCATGATGGAAGGGCGGATCACTCTGGAAGGTGCTCCTGCCAATGTCAGCCGCGATGCCATTCACAACGCCTATTTCGGAGCTGCCGCATGATCTGGGTCGACACACTCGTCCAAGGGGTCCTGCTCGGCGGCCTCTATGCGCTCTTCGCCGCCGGGCTCAGCCTTGTCTTCGGGATCATGCGGCTGGTGAACCTGGCCCATGGCGATCTCATCGTCATGGCTGCCTACCTGATCCTGGTACTGGTGACGCTGCTCGGCATCGACCCGTTCCTCGCCGCCCTGATCTCGGCACCCGTCCTCTTCGGCACCGGCTGGCTGTTGCAGATGCATGTTCTCAACCGAACGCTCGGGCCTGATATCCTGCCGCCATTGCTTGTTACCTTCGGTCTGTCGATCGTGATCCAGAATGCCCTGCTGGAGGGTTTTTCCGCCGACAGCCAGCGCCTTTCCCTCGGCCCGCTCGAAACCGCATCGCTCGCGCTCGGTCCGGTCAATGTCGGTGTGATGCCGCTCCTGACCTTCCTCTCCGCAGTCGTGGTCATCATCGCCCTAAACAGGCTTTTCTACAGCACGTCACTCGGCCGGGCCTTCCGGGCGACTTCGGACGACGCGGTAACAGCGAGCCTGATGGGCATCCGCCCGCAGAACATCTTCGCAACCGCGACCGGCATCGCCATGGTCGTCGTGACCATCGCCGCGCTGTATCTGGGCACCCGCGCCAATTTCGACCCGACGATCGGTCCTGCACGGCTGATCTATGCCTTCGAGGCCGTGATCATCGGCGGGCTCGGCTCGCTCTGGGGCACGCTTGTCGGCGGCATCATCATCGGCGTCGCACAGACGCTGGGAGCCGCCATCAACCCGGAATGGCAGATCCTCGCCGGTCACATCGCCTTTGTCGTCGTCCTGTTGCTGAGACCGCGCGGTTTGTTCCCGCGGGCAGTGGATTGAGGGAGGCCGCCATGACAACGTCCACCCAAACCGCCCGAACGCCATGGATCGTCGAGACGCGGACGCGCACCTCGACGCTCTTCCTCGGGCTTTCAGCTGTGCTTGTGATCGGTTTGGCCTTCGCCCCGTTCTATGCATCGCGCAGCCTGATCCAGGATCTCTTCTTCATTATGACCATGCTGGTGCTGGCCCAGGGCTGGAACCTGCTCGCCGGATATGCGGGCCTCGTCTCCGTCGGCCAGCAGGCCTTTGTCGGCATCGGCGCCTATGCCATGTTCGGCGGTGTAATCCTTCTGGGTCTCGATCCGCTGGTCTCGATCCTTCTGGGAGGGATCGCGGCCGCCCTGCTCGCCATCCCGACGGCCTTCTTCACCTTTCGTCTGCAAGGCGCTTATTTCGCCATCGGCACCTGGGTGGTCGCGGAAATCGTGCGCCTCACCGTAGCGCAGTGGAAAGCGCTCGGCGGCGGCACTGGCACATCCCTGCCCCGCAGCGCGACCCGTGACATGTTCGGGCTCGATTTCCTGAAAGACACATTCGGTTTCAAGACGTCTGCTGCCACCGATGTCATCACGTTCTGGCTTGCGCTGATCCTGGCCGTCGTCACGGTCGGTGTCGTCTACCGGCTGCTGCGCGCCCGCCAGGGGCTTGGCCTCGCGGCCGTGCGCGACAATCAGAACGCCGCCCGGTCCGTCGGTGTCGACGCGCAGCGCCTGAAGACAATCGTCTATCTCAGCACAGCCTTCATCACCGGTCTCGCCGGAGCCCTGATCTATGTCCAGAAGGCGCGGATCTCACCCGATGCCGCCTTCTCGGTGCTGGACTGGACTGCCTACGTGATCTTCATTGTCGTCATCGGCGGCATCGGCACCATCGAAGGACCGATCATCGGCGTCCTCATCTTCTTCGCCCTGCAGAACTCCCTGTCCGGCTACGGCTCCTGGTACCTGCTGGTGCTCGGCCTCCTGGGCATCATCATCATGCTGTTTGCACCGCGCGGCCTCTGGGGCCTCTTCACCGACCGCACCGGCATAGAACTCTTTCCCATCCGCCGCAGGCTTTCCGGCGGCTCCACCGAAAAACCGGGAGGTTGAAATGAAAAAGACACTTGCAGCCCTGTGCCTGATCGCCAGCGGTTCCATGGCGGCAGCCGACGGCCTTCCCGGCATGAAGGGCATGGACCATATCGGCTTCACCGTGCCCGACCTGGAACAAGCGGTCTCGTTTTTCACCGGCACGCTCGGCTGCCAGGCGTTTTATCCGCTCGGCCCGTTTTCAGGTGGTGACAGCACCTGGATGCAGGATCACCTGAATGTCGATCCGAAGGCGACCATCCCGGCGATGCGGCTCGTGCGCTGCGCGAACGGCGCCAACCTGGAAATCTTCCAGTACACCGCGCCGGACCAGGACAGCAAACAGCCGCGCAATTCCGATGTCGGCGGGCACCATCTTGCCTTCTACACCACCGATATGGAAGCCGCGGTCGCCTACCTTAAGGACAAGGGCATCCAGGTGCTTGGTGCGCCGACAACGATGAGCGAAGGCCCGTCTTCCGGAGAAACCTGGGTCTATTTCCTCGCCCCCTGGGGCATGCAGCTTGAACTTGTGAGTTACCCGGGCGGCAAGGCCTATGAGGCGGATTTTGACGCGCGTCTCTGGGATCCCCGGTCCTGACTGATTTTTGGAGGAGAGACAAATGGCTGATTTCAGCACCGACGTCCTGATCATAGGCACCGGCCCGGCAGGATCTGCAACAGCGGCGCTTCTGTCGACCTACGGCATCGAGAACATGGCGATCAACCGTTATCGCTGGCTTGCCAACACGCCGCGCGCGCACATCACCAACCAGCGCACCATGGAGGTGCTCCGGGATCTCGGGCGCGAGGTCGAGGACGAGGCCTATCTGTTCGCCGCGCATCAGGAACTGATGGGCGAGAACGTCTTCTGCGAGAGCCTCGCGGGCGAAGAAATCGGCCGCATGAAAAGCTGGGGCAATCATCCTCTGTCCAAGGCGGAACACCTGATGGCCTCGCCCACCATGATGAACGATCTGCCACAGACCTTCATGGAGCCGCTTCTGTTCAAGACGGCCTGTTCGCGGGGAACCCAGGCGCGCATGTCGACCCAGTATCTCTCCCACGAACAGGACGCGGACGGTGTGACCACCACCTGTCTTGACCGGCTGTCGGGCAAGGAGTTCACCATCCGCTCCAAATATCTGGTTGGCGCAGACGGCGGCAACTCCCTCGTTGCCGAGCATGCCGGCCTGCCGTTCGAGGGCAAGATGGGTGTCGGCGGCTCGATGAACATCCTCTTCAGGGCGGATCTTTCCAAACATGTCGCCCACCGGCCGTCCGTTCTTTACTGGGTGATGCAGCCGGGCGCGGATGTCGGCGGCATCGGCATGGGGCTCGTCAGGATGGTGCGCCCCTGGAACGAGTGGCTGATCGTCTGGGGCTATGACATCAATCAGCCGGCCCCGGAAGTCGATGAAGCCATGGCGACGGACGTTGCCCGCCAGCTGGTCGGTGATCCGGATCTCACCATCGAGCTGATTTCGGCGAACACCTGGACCGTCAACAACATGTACGCCACGCACATGCAGAAGGACCGGGTGTTCATCATGGGCGACGCGGCGCACCGGCATCCACCGTCCAACGGCCTGGGGTCCAACACCTCCATTCAGGACAGTTTCAATCTCGCCTGGAAACTTGCCGCAGTGCTGAAGGGCCAGGCGGGCGAAGCGCTGCTCGACAGCTACAGCGTCGAACGGGCGCCGGTCGCCAGACAGATCGTGACCCGCGCCAACCAGTCGATTGCCGAATTCGGCCCCATCTTCGAAGCGCTCGGCATGGGTGAAGGCGTCGATCCCGAGGTCATGCAGCAGAACCTTGTTGCCCGATGCGACAGCACCGACGCGGCGGAAGCGCAACGGGAGGCGATCCGCAAGGCAATCGCCTTCAAGAAATACGAATTCGACGCGCACGGCGTAGAGATGAACCAGCGCTACAAGTCGAACGCGGTTGAAACGGATGGCCAGCCAGAACCGGCTTTCGAGCGCGATGCGGAGCTTCACTTCCAGGCAACGACGTGGCCGGGCGCTCGCATTCCCCACTGCTGGCTGTTCGATCACAAAACCGGCGACAAGTTTTCGACACTCGATCTGTGCGGCGGCGGAGCTTTCACACTCTTCACCGGCATTGGCGGCGAAGCCTGGGAAGAAGTCGCCAAGTCCGTTGGCGCGGAATTCGGCCTCAGCGTCGTGGTGCATGTGGTCGGCCCACGCCGGAATTTCGTCGATCACACGGGCGACTGGGCGCGGGCGCGCGAGGTCAGTGACAAGGGTTGCGTCCTGGTGCGCCCGGATCACCATGTCGCCTGGCGCAGCACCGGACTGACAAGCGACCCGGCCGGCGATCTGCGCCGCGTCTTCTCCAAAATTCTTGCACGCTAAGGAGAGCCCCATGGAAGCTCACGAACTTGGTTACTTTACTGAAGAAAACTCCGCCGAAGTTGTCACGGGCCGGAACAAGAATGCCAGTGACCCACGCCTGAAAGAAGTGATGGAAGTCGTGACGCGCAAGCTGCACGAGGCGGTCAAGGAGATCGAGCCGACGCAGGAAGAATGGTTCAAGGCCATCCAGTTCCTGACGGCGACCGGCCACAAATGCGACGACTGGCGCCAGGAGTTCATTCTCCTGTCGGACGTGCTCGGCGTTTCAATGCTGGTGGACGCCGTAAATTCACGCCGCCCGACGGGTGCCTCGGAAAACACCGTCTTGGGACCGTTCCATCTGGGCGATGCCCCGGAATACGAAATGGGTCACAACATCTGCCTTGACGAAAAGGGCGAGGACATTCTTGTCCACGGCCTGGTCAAGGACATTCACGGCAATCCGCTGGAGGGCGTCAAGATCGACGTCTGGCAGGCCAATGACGAGGGCTTTTACGATGTCCAGCAGAAGGGCATCCAGCCGGAGTTCAACCTGCGCGGCGTCTTCCGTACCGGGCCGGACGGAAAATACTGGTTCCGCGCGGTCAAGCCGAAGCACTACTCGATCCCGGCTGACGGACCCGTCGGCGACATGCTGAACCGCCTCGGACGGCATCCCTTCCGGCCGGCGCATCTGCACTATATCGTCTCCAAGGATGGCTACGACGAACTGACCACGCACATCTTCGACCCGGATGATCCCTACATCCACTCCGACAGTGTCTTCGGGGTCAAGGAAAGCCTGATTGCGAATTTCCGAAAGATAGAAGACCCGGAAAAGACCCGTGAGGCCGGGTTCAACGGTCCTTTCTGCTGGGACGTTGAATTCGATTTCGTTCTCGCGCCCAAGCAGGCCTGACATGTCCAAGCCTTGCATCATCTGCGTCGCGATCACCGGCTCCCTGCCGCGCAAGGAGCACAATCCGGCGGTGCCGATAACCGTTCCCGAGCAGGTCGAGAGTACCCAGGAGGCGTTCGAGGCCGGGGCGACGATCTGCCATGCCCACGTGCGCAACGACGATGAGACCCCGAGCTCCGACGCGGAGAAATTCGCCCGGCTCAAGGAAGGCCTGGAAAAGCACTGCCCCGGCATGATCATCCAGTTCTCGACCGGCGGCCGGTCCGGCGCGGGCAAGGACCGTGGCGGCATGCTGCCGCTGAAGCCGGACATGGCCTCGCTGTCGGTCGGGTCCAACAATTTCCCGACCCGCGTTTATGAAAACGCCCCCGATCTTGTCGACTGGCTGGCCGGGGAAATGCGCTCTTACAACGTCAAGCCGGAGATCGAGGCGTTCGATCTCAGCCACATCCACCATGCGGCGGCGATGAACCGGGACGGCCGCATTCCGGGCGACATCTACATTCAATTCGTCATGGGCGTGAAAAACGCCATGCCCGCGGACAAGGATGTGTTCGACTACTACGTGAAGACGGTCGAGCGCCTGATGCCGGGTGCCGAATGGTGTGCGGCCGGTATCGGGGCCAGCCAGCTCACCCTGAACGAATGGTCGATCGCCGCCGGCGGCCATGCCCGCACCGGACTTGAGGACAATATCCGCCTCGACCGGGACCGGCTTGCACCGTCGAATGCTGCCCTCGTCAAGCGGGCCGCCGAGATCTGCGCTGCCAATAACAGACCTGTTGCAACAACCGCCGAAGCCCGGTCGCTGCTCGGTCTTTCCCCCCAATCCACTTGAGATACCCAGGAACCGATCAATGAGCGATCCCTTCGAAGCCGCACACGACGAAGCCAGAGAGGCAGCCCGTGCCTTCCAGGCGATGGAACATGCGGCGGACCCGACAACCCTCGAACTCCTGTTCACCGTGGCGCGCACCCATTACGGCTGGCAGGACCGCGATGTGTCCGAAGAGACGCTGCATGCGCTCTACGACATCGCGAAAATGGGCCCGACCTCGATGAACCAGCAGCCCATGCGCGTGCTGTTCATCCGTTCCGACGACGCCAAGGACAGGCTTGAACCCTGCCTGATGGAGGCCAACAGGCCGAAAATGCGCACCGCGCCCGTAACCGCGATCATCGCCTATGACCTCAACTTCTGGGAGGAACTGCCGAAGCTGTTCCCGCCGAACCCGAATGCCCAGGACATCTTCCGCAGCAATTCGACGGCGGCGCAGGTCAACGCGTTCCGCAACGGGACGCTGCAGGGGGCCTATTTCATGCTCGCTGCACGCGCCGTCGGGCTGGATGTCGGGGCCATGTCCGGTTTCGACAACAAGAAAGTCGACGAGGAGTTCTTCCACGGAACGTCCCTCAAATCGAATTTCCTGGTGAACCTCGGCTACGCCGACACGTCGAAGATCTTCCGGCGTCTGCCGAGGTTCGACTACGCCGACGTCTGCCAGACGCTTTAGGAGGACCACGCCATGTCAGGCCCGCACATTACCAAGGACGACATTCTGAAAGCCTCGGCGGGGATGCTGCAGAAGCAGCTCTTCGTCGTCTTCACCAGCCCGACCAACGGCATGGGCCCGGTGATGGACAACATCGAGGAACACCTGAAGTTCCAGGTCGAGCTGGAACAGAGAGGCATCATGCTCGGTGCCGGCCCCTTCTGGGCCGATGACGAACACACCTGGAACGGCGAAGGCATGGTGATCATTCGCGCCGACAGCCTCGCCCATGCCCGGGAAATCGCCGAGACAGACCCGATGCACGCCTCGGGAGCCCGCAGTTTCAAGGTCCGGCCCTGGCTGCTCAACGAGGGACGGATCACGGTCGAGGTGAATTTCTCGACAGGACGCCACGCGGTTACCTGATGACCGCCTTTTGGGAGGAATGACGATGAAACGCATGATTGCTGCACTGAGCCTTGCCGTGGCGGCTGCCACTGCTCCGGCCCAGGCTGAAACCTACAACCTGACCATGGCTTCCAGCCATCCGACCGTGCTGCCCTGGGTGGGACAGCTGTCCACCCTGGTGGTTGGCGAATCCAACAAACGCCTGGAGGCAATGGGGTCTGAAGATCGCATCGAATGGACCGAAGCCTATGGCGGGTCGCTTTACGGCTTCAAGGACACGCTGGAAGCCGTTGGCGACGGCCTGACTGATGCCGGCTGGGTCGGCACGCTCTGGGAAGGCTCCAAGATGCCGCTCCAGAACATGACCTATTTCACGCCGTTCGTTTCCGATGACCTTGTTGCAACGCTCAAGATCATGAACGAGCTCCATCGTGAGGTGCCTGCCCTGCAAAAGGCGTGGGACGACCAGAACGTCGTCTTTCTCGGGGCCAGCGGTGTGGAAACCTATCACCTGCTGACGAATTTCCCGGTGAATTCCCTGAAGGATCTGGAAGGCCGCAAGATCCTTGCCCCCGGTCCGTCCGCCAACTGGATCAAGCATCTGGGCGCAGTGCCTGTGAACGGCGCGCTGCCGACCTACTATAACCAGATCCAGACCGGTGTCGCCGACGGCATGGTGGTCATCGTGACCGGTGCCTTTCCGAACAAGCATTACGAAGTCGCCCCTTATGTAACGCTTGTGGGGATCGGAGCCCAGATGACCGGGGGTCTCGGCATCAACAAGGATGTCTGGGACGGATTGTCGGATGATGTGCGCAAGGTGCTGACCGAACTTGGCGAGGAATACACCGTCGCCCACGCCGAAGAAGTCATGGCGCGCTACGAAACCTTCCTGGCCAAACTGCCGGAGGCCGGTGCAACCGTGACCACCTTGCCGGCTGAAGAGGTCGCCACCTGGGCCGATGGCCTTCCCAACCTTGCCAAGGACTGGTCCGACGCCAACGCGTCCAAGGGCGCTGAAGACGTGCTTCAGGCCTACATGGCCAAGGTGCGCGATGCCGGCCTTGAGCCGCGCATCGACTGGACCCAGAAGTAAACGGAGGGCTCGCCGTGGCGATCACATCACGACACTTCCGCCACGGCGCCGACCGGACGGTGAACGGGGTCTCCTCGCTCACCGGCGCCGTCAGTGCGGCCGCATCGATCTGGATCTTCTGCCTGATGCTCCTGATCTGTTCCGATATCATTGGCCGCACCTTTTTCAATGCGCCCGTCCAGGGCGTTGCGGAAATCGTTGCCAACTCGATCGTTGCCATCGTTTTCCTGCAGGCGGGTCACACCGTCATGAGCGGGCGCATGACCCGCACCGATATCCTGATCGGCAGTATCGAGGAGCACAGGCCCTTTGCTGCCGCTGTCATGCGCGTGTTCTTTCACCTTGCCGGTATCTTCGTGTTCGCCCTGATTGCCTGGGGCACCTGGCCGAAGCTGGTGGATGCCTGGGTCGAGAACGAGTTTTTCGGCGCGCAGGGTGTCTTCACCGCCCCGGTCTGGCCGATCAAGGCCTGCCTTTTCGGCGGCTCTATCCTGACGTGTCTTGCGTTTGCCACGCAGGTGCTCACCGATGTGAAGGAAATCCTGAACGCCTCGCGCGTCGAACCTCTCACGGTCCGGCACTCCGTCGACCTGCCTCCCAAGGGTTTGCCGATCCTGATCGGGTTCGCACTGCTTCTGGTTCTGGGCTACGGTGTGTTTTTCGCTGATCTCGGCCGCATCGAAATCGGGGTCGCCGCTATCTTCTTCATGCTGATGCTGATCTTCTCCGGCGCGCATATCGCCGTCGTCCTGATCCTGCTCAGCTTTCTCGGTATCTGGCTGATCCGCGACAACCCGAATGTCGCCATGCGTTCTCTGGCGCTGGCCGCCGACGGAGCCATCAACCGCTATCTGTTTGGTGTCGTGCCGCTGTTCGTGCTCATGGGCCTGATCGTCGACACCGCCGATATCGGCCGCGATGCCTATCGCGTCGCTGCCTGGATGCTGCAGAAGATCAAGGGAGGCCTCGGTATGGCAACGGTTGCCGCCAACGCCGTGTTCGCCTCCATCACCGGTATTTCCATTGCCTCGGCGGCGGTGTTTTCCAGGGTCGCGGTGCCCCAGATGGTCGCCAACGGCTACAACAACCGCTTCGCGCTCGGGGTGGTCGCCGGCTCGTCCGTGCTGGGCATGCTGATCCCGCCGAGCCTGCTCCTGATCATCTATGGCGTTCTGGCGGAACAGTCCGTCGGCGCGCTGTTTCTGGCCGCTATCGTGCCGGGCATCCTGCTGGCGCTCGTCTTCGGTGTCGGGATTTACCTGATGGCGCGGTTCAGACCGCGCATGGTCATGCAAAGTGATCGCCCTGCGGTCATCGAAGGAGAGACCTGGGGCACGGCCGTCGTCAAGCTGATCCCGATCACGGTGCTTGTCATCATCGTGCTTGGCGGCATCTATTCGGGTTTCTTCACGCCGACGGAGGCGGGCGCAGCGGGCGCGGCGGCCTCCATTGCCGTTGCCGTTGCGAAGAGCAGCCTGACCTGGGCCCGGTTCTGGAAGGTGCTGGTCGATACCGGTCTCGTTTCCGTCTCGATCCTGCTCCTGATCATCGCCGCATCTATGTATTCCCGCATGCTCACGCTGTCGACGATCCCGCAGGAAATCACCATGCTGTTTTCGGACGCAGGGCTCGGTCTGATGGGCTTCATGATGATCTACCTGCTGCTGGTGGTCGTCATGGGCATGATCCTCGACTCCACGTCGATCATGCTGATCCTGCTGCCGCTGTCGCTGCCCATCGTGACAGGACTTGGCGGCGACCTGATCTGGTTCGGCATCGTCACCGTGATCGCCGTGGAAATCGGTCTCTTGACGCCACCTTTCGGACTGACGGTCTATGTGGTCAAGGCGACGATCTCGGACAAGAACACCACGCTCGGCGACATATTCATCGGCACGTTTCCGTTCGTGGTCATGATGACCATTGTCACGTTGCTGCTCACCTTCATCCCGGCGCTCAGTCTGGTCTTCGAATAGGGGCTGCCATGCATTTTGTCGTCTTTGCCAAGGACCGCCCGGACGCGCTGCCCCAGCGCCTCGACGTCATTGATCGTCACCGCACCTATTTGGGCGAAGCCCCTGCCCGGCACGGCGTCAGGGTACTGCTCTCCGGTCCGCTCACCCAGGACGACGGCGAGACCATGCGCGGGTCCTTCTTCCTTCTGGATGCCACGGATCGGACGTCGATCGACGCGCTTTTCGAGGGCGATCCGCTCATGGCAGCGGGTGTGTGGGAAACGCTCGAGATTTCGGCTGTCCAAGTTCGGCAAAACAACATGACCGGCTCTTGAGAACGGCTTCGCGCGCAGGATTAGGGAGTTTTTGCCCTTCTGCGCCGGACTTTGCCCTCCTTGATGGGCCCCGGGGAGGTTCTCGCCGCTATCCCCCACCCGAATACGACAACAGCCCTACCCCTTGCGGGGTGAGGCTGTTATCGAATTTGGTTGCGGGAGCCTGATCGCGCCGAGGCTTGTGCTTTCAGAGCGATCCTCACTGGACGGCGGGACGCCGGCGCGGCCTGACCCCTCCTGGCGGCTCGTGTGGTGTTCAGCCTCCGTCTGCCTGAAGTCCGGCGGCCTCAATTGCGGCGATTGCGCAGGTTTCGTCATTGTCGGACGAGTCACCCGTTATTCCAACTGCCCCGAGAATTTGGCCGTCCTCTTGGATTAATACGCCACCGGGAACCGGCACCAGTGATCCTTCGGCAATGCTGTTCATCGCCTGGATAAAATAAGGCTGTGACTTTGCCCGTTCATACAAGGCACGCGACCCGAGCCCCATGCCGATTGCCCCCCGCGCCTTGCCCTGCGCAATGTCAGGGCGCAGATTGCTGGTGCCGTCTTCGCGGGCCAGCGCAATCAGGAAACCACCGCTGTCAAGAACCGCGATTGTTATTGGCTTCATCCCTTGGGCGCGCCGCCAGTCCAAAGCGGCCGAGACAATTTTTTGCGCTGTATCTAAGGCTAGTTTCACTCCGACCCCCGATCTACATGTTCACCCTGGCCTATCGGCGGGCTCCGCTGCTATGACCGCCCCGCTTTCTACCAGGCGCGCGACGGTTTCCTCATCATACCCAAGCTGTTCCAACACCTCTCGGCTATGTTGTCCCAACACTGGCGCGGCCTTGGCAACTTTGGCAGGCGTTTTGCTGAACTTGACCGGGTGTCCAATGGTTTTGACATCGCCTGCGATGGCGTGCCTTGTCTCCACGATCATGTCACGCGCGACCGCCTGAGGGTCCTCGTGCATCTCCAGAATTCCCAGGACCGGACCGGCTGGAAGCGCTGCCGCTTCCATCTTGGCCAACCAGTTGGCGGTCGTGTCCCGCCGCAGTTTTTCATTCAGGATTTCGACAAGCGCCGGCAGGTTTTGCATCCGCGCCAGGTTCGACGCAAACCTCGGATCGGCATCAAGCTCTGGCGTCTCGATGACATCCAGCAGACGAAGCCAGTTGCGCTGGTTCGCGGCACCGACGTTGATCCAGCCGTCGCTGGTCGCGAACGCCTGATAAGGCGCATTGAGCGGATGCGCGGAGCCAAGCGGTTGAGGATTTTCACCCGTGGAAAAAGCAATCGCCGATTGCCAGTATGTTTGCACGATCGCGGCCTCGAACAGCGACGTGTCAACTTTTTGACCCCGGCCGGTCTTCAACGCATTTGCGTAAGCCGCGCTCACACCCATGGCCGCCAGAATACCGGCATTGATGTCTGAAATCGGTGCGGCCACTTTGACCGGCGGACGCCCTGGTCCCTCGCCGGTGATCGACATCAGGCCGGCCATGCCCTGGGCAATCAAGTCGAAACCGCCGCGCTCCGCGTACGGGCCGGTCCTTCCAAACCCGGAGATTTCGCAATAGATCAGACGGGGGTTGATTGCCGCCAGGTCGTCATAGCCAAGACCCAGCCGTTCCATTGTGCCCAAGCGATAGTTTTCTATGACGACATCCGCATCTGACAGGAGCTTGTGCAATACCTCTCGCGCCGACGGGTCCTTGAGGTTCAGCGCTATTCCCCGCTTGTTGCGGTTCATCATCATATAGGCAGCGGATTCGCCTTCAATCTGGGGGGGGACGAACCGGCGAGAATCATCGCCTTGCGGCTTTTCCACCTTGACGACGTCCGCACCCATGTCCGCCAACATCAGGCCGCACACCGGACCTGCCATGATGTGCGCAAGTTCAATGACCTTCATTCCGGTCAAGGGGCCCGTGGCGGCGGTCATTTCCCGGTCCACTCCGGTCTGGACTTGCTCAGGAAGGCATCGATGCCGATGTGGAAATCGTCGCTGGTGTAACACATCGCGATCAGGTCATCGTCTTTCACTGCAATCGCGGCACGGCGCCGACGCATGGCCTCTTTTGTGGCTCGCAAGGTCAGGGGCGCCATGGTGCTGACCAACTGTGCCAGCTCCCCGGCGCGCACCATAAGGGACGCCTCATCCGGCAGAACCTCGCTCACCAGGCCAACCGTCTGGGCTTCTTCAGCCAGGATCAGCCGCGCGGTGAAGATGATTTCGCGGACGCGGCCTGCGCCCATCAGATCCGACAGGCGGGCAAGGTTGTCGCTGGCAAGGCAGTTCCCCAAGGTGCGTGCGATCGGAAACCCGAACTTGAGGCTGGCAGAGCTGATGCGCAGATCACACGCCGCCGCAATCGCGGCTCCGCCGCCTGTGCACGCCCCATTGATCGCTGCGATCGTCGGCACCGGACAACGCTCCAGGTCGTCCAGCGCCTGTGCGATGCGGGCTTCGTAGTCCAGCGCGTCCTGCGCCGTCTTGAAATCGCGAAACTGGCTCATGTCGGTGCCGGCCGCGAATGCCTTTCCACCATTGCCGGAAACAACGACAGCCCGGACCGATCCGTCGGTTGGAAGCGACGTGCAGAGATTTGCGAGCCCGTCATACATCGAAAATGTCAACGCGTTGCGCGCTTGCGGGCGGTTGAATGCCACCCACAAGACACCGTCTTCCAGGTGCTGCGTAAGCTCTTCGGTCATCGGTAGAAGTACTCAACGAGGAACATCGGCACCGCCGGCACGTAAGTGCAGAGCATCAGCACCGCCAACAGGACCGCGACAAAGAAAATATTCACTTTCGACACGGCCCAGATGTTCGCCCGCGCCACTGAGCAGGACGTGATCAGGACGGATGCCACCGGCGGGGTCTGCTGGCCGATCGCCAGGTTCAGTGTCACGACAAGACCAAAATGCACGGGGTCGATGCCCGCGGCGGAGATCAGCGGG